>NZ_RCOB01000042.1:0-64971 GCF_004307665.1 Pseudomonas sp. Sample_16 | reverse complement strand
GTGCCCGAAGCCGGAATCGAACCGGCACGCCCTTACGAGCGGGGGATTTTAAGTCTGTTGCACGCAACTATGCTTAGCGTAAGTTGTTGTTTTACTTATTGTTTTTACTTTCCACTAACGCATACGACACGGCTTCCGACACTACCGCGACACCATTTGTGTCGTGTGTCGAGCTTGGGGATTTACATCTTTTGCGGGTTCTTCCAGCTTCCGAATGGCATGAGCCAGACTATCGGGAGCGAGGTGGGCGTACCGCATTGTCACTACGATTGAGCTATGACCGGCCAGCTTCGAGACCGTCACGATGTCCACTCCTCGCTGCACCAAACGGGAACAGAAGGTGTGACGCATTGCATGGGGCACGAACTGAGGGTCGTTCATCATCTTCATGTGGCGACGGGCTTTATCCCACAAGGTGCGTACCTTGCTGTGATTCCAACCGTCGAACGCTTTCACACTTCCGATGGTGTTGAGACGGCGACGCGCCTCGTTGAACCGACGATCCAGTACCTCACTCACTCGCTTGGTCATCGGGATGGAGCGGGCCTTACCGTTCTTCGTGCGCCACACGGATATGAGTCCGTTGCTCACGTCGCGGTCTTCGATTCGTAGGATTTCACCGACACGCATACCGGTGTCGATTGCCACGATACAGAAGTCGGCCATGTCATAGAGACCGAAGTGGTTGAACGTCCCCAGCAGTATCGCCTCCTCCGCTTCGTCGAAGTAGCGGATGCGATGCTGAGGTTCTTTCTTGCGTTCGATCTTAGGTTTGCGGGAGATGTAGCCCCGCTCGTAAGCGAAGGTCAGCATCTTGGAGAGTGCGGAAAGTTTCCGGTTGATAGTGCTATCGAACAGCCCCTGCTGCTCAAAGGCAAATACCATGTCGTCGATACGTTGCTCGGTAATCGAGCCTGGAGAGCTGAGTTCGCCTAGTATTTCCAGGCACTGGTTGGCGTTGCGTTGGGCAGTCGATCCTCCAGGGCGACCATTCCAGAATCTTTTATAAGTAAGGTCTGCCAACTCCTTGAGTGTGCTGGGATTTCCGTTTGCAGTCCCCGCGCTATCTGCTATCATCTCGCCCCTCATCAGGGCGGCTTTTGTCGCTTTCTCCCAGGCTTCAGCTTCAACTTGGGTGGTGAACTGCCTCCGGTGTTTTCCACCTTGGTGGTTTACGGTGGCCTCAAAGCCTCGACCTCTTGGCTTTACCGGCATGGTTATCTCCTCGCTCGGGTGGTGAAATTGGTATACACAGAGCACTTAAAATGCTCCGACTCACGTCGTGCGGGTTCGAGTCCCGCCCCGAGCACCAACCACTTCTATTTGTTGTCGTCGATCAACTTGGTCAGTGCTTCGGCCAGACGCTGACCTTTCGCAGTCAGCTTGACTACCTTCCGACGTCTTTCCATCGGGTCTTCCGCAGCCACAACCAGATCCATCCCTGCCTTATTCAATCTGTGAACTCGGGACAGAGCTGCCACGTTGCGGCTGCAAGAAGCCTGGGAAATCCCTACGCGCTCCGAAAGCTCCTTCATGGTGATGCCGGGCTGTAAAGCGACCGCGATGAAAGTCTGGGCGGTCTGCATTTGCATCTCCTGATCGAAGTCGCGGAAACGCTTGAGGACTTCCTCGATCACATTGAGGGCGTTCAGAGCCATATTTTTTACCTCCTAGATTCGTTGGAAATGACGAAGTGCATTCGCCATACCCAAATTAAAACATCGTTTGGCTCGACAATCCAGTCCAGCATCTTATGCGGACGTGCATTGCTGTCGAACTCAAAAAAGCACCGCTTTCCGAAAATCTTTGGAGAGCAAAAACTGATGTACATTCTCGTATCTGTCCTTGTTGCTTCTGTGCTGAACAGGCGTCGAGTGCCTGAACCTGTGTACGTCATGCCCTGCAAATCCTTCTGCCCTGCGCCCCTCTCGACGAAAAGGGACGCAGACCGGTGGAACTCCTAAGTGATGCTTACGAAGAACACTGTGACGCCTATCAGAACCACGATAAAACCGAGGTCCAGGGCGTCCTCAAAGCTGATCACGCTGCAATCTCGGGAGGAACCGCGTACTTGGTCGCGGTAACCCCGTTAAGTGTCACTTCGAGTACTGCGTCCGCGTTGATCCGGCGATAACCTTTGCCGGGAACATAGAGCAGATAGAATTTATGGTCCTTCGAATCGCACCGATACTGGGCTGGGACGTCACGGTGATGGATACCAACTCGTCCGGTGAAGGTACGTATGGTCCCGTTATCCTTGACGTATTTGACTGACATGAATCTGCCGTCAGATGCCTCTATGAGTCTGTCGATGGCTCTGTTCATAAACTCAGCTCCTTCTGCATTCGATAAAGCTCGTTTTTCCACGCTAGCTCCTTGAGGTTGTACACCTTTCGGAAGCCTCCCAGCCTGATCTTGGCGGGATTGGTTGGTGATGCGTATCGGATAACTTCATGACCATTGGCAACGAAATCATCAGTTTTCGCAGCAAGTAAAGCCCTAAGTTGACCCTTCTCCATACTTGTACAACCACCTCGTTCCGTACAGAAATTCGGACGCGAATAATCGAGACTAGAAGTCTTTATTTCAAGTGGCGCTTTAGTATCAAAACGCCACTCCATTGATCTAGGTCAATTTTTCACGCGACCTTGGACAGCTCCTGAGAATCCAACTCGAAGGGCAGCTCTGGCGGCATGTCGCCGGATTCAAAGCGGTTAAGCAGAGTGAAGACACCGCTTGGCAGCATGAAGTGGTCACCCTCCTTGTCCTGGCACACCACATCGGTCATCGCGCCGCTGTACTTGGCCACCACGGTGAATGGGCCGTGCTGCATCAGCTTCGCCAGATCAATGTGGCAAACATGGAAAACGATCCCTTCGACGATCAGTCGGCCAGTTTTGGTGCGGTTCAGGACGTTAAAGTCGAACTTGCGTCCAACCTCCACGTCATCCAACGCATCAGCCTGGACTGCGCGCTCAACGGTCTTTGCGACCATGGCGGTGAAGGCGGCAACAGCGATTTGTTTCAGTGCGTTGTTCATAGGTGGATCTCCTAGTGCTAGTGGTATTTAGGCCCTGGGCGTGACAACCCAGTGGTCCTTGCGAACTCTGGTGAGTCCAGTTCGTATGCCCTCGCGGTGAAACCACCGGGCAGTCACAAGAACAGTTAGCAAGCAGCCCTCTAGGGGCAGCTGCTGGTCGTGTTTGAGCGCCGCAGCCATGGCACACCTCAGCAGAACAACAGGCCGCGCTTGGCCATCCGCTGAGCGTGGTATGCACGCTCGATGCGCTCATTGCCCATGTCGTCGAAATCGCCCCATTCCTTGGAGCGGCGCATGGCTTTCCGGTAGGTATGTTCACGGGCCAATTCACGACCCAGGCTCTTGAACGTCTTCATGGTTGTTTCCCTTATTGAGTTCAGTGGGTTCACTGAAGGCCACCCAGTGGATGACCTTGGATGAAGCCACTACAGCTTCCAGACCCAGACCATGTTGGCTGCAGCCCCGACCACGATTGACCAGGGGTGCGGCACGACATAGGCGGCGAGTAGAGCAACCGATAAGCCCAACTTCATGGCCACGATGTGCTCGATCTGCATCCAGGGGATTTTTGGGAACAGCGGGCGGTGGCTCATTCGCCCCCCCCCGCCAGTTGGGCCAGTACGGCACCCAGAACGAGGAAGAAAGCGACACCACCAGCGAACATCGCGTGGTATCCATGACCTTCGATGAACGTTGCACCGAGGTACAGCAAGTGACAGGCGGACTCGCCCTTGTGCATGACATGCCAATGGAAAACACGCTGAATACGCTGCTTGAACATAGGGGCTCCTTGTAGGTTGTGGTGCAGCTTGTTGTGGATTCACTGAAGGCCACCCCCTGGATGGCCTTGGATGAATACACTAGCGCTTTCTATGCGTCGGTGGATTGTTTCAGGCGATAGCGATCAGCCCTTCTCTCTTGAGAACTGAGGCCATCTTTTTGCCGTGGGCCACATAACCGACAACCGAGACCGTTTTATCCCAGCAAGCCCGGCAACCGGAGCACTTACCGTCGTTCTCGTAGGCCTGGCAGACCTTAACGCCAGCCTGAGCCTGGGAAGCCGTGGGCACAATGGTTGAGCCATGTACGCCAGCCTCGAAGGTTCCGTCGACGTTGTCGCTTGAGCGGCGAACTACCACATTGGGCAGTTGTTCCATCATGCGCAGCACCTGGGCAAACTTCCCGAACTTGTGCATCCGAGTCGGTAGCCAGTGCTGGCACCATGGAGTGCGCGCCATTACCTGATAAACCTTGTGGGCAAGGCGTAGATCGTAAAGATCACCGGAGTCGAACCACCGGAAATACCGGTCGCTGTCCAGTTCCTTGACCATCTCGTCTACCCACTCGGCGCGCTTCCAGTCTTGGCGGTTCTCTTGGCGAGGCGCTTTGACGTTGGCGAACCGATAGTTACCAGTGGTGGCATAGCAACCCTTGCAAGCTGGAACCAGTTCACCGTCTGCCCCAACAGAGCCGGGACAGGTAGCTATGGCCTCCAGTGACCAAGAGCGAATGCCGTCTAGTTTTGAAGTAACACTGATGCGAATAGCCATCTGTAATTCTCCGTTTGTTGGGCTAAACGTATCCACTGGTGGATACTTCAAGGCGCACTAATCCTGGGAATGTCCCAGTGGTACTGCTAGTGCGCCTTGAGGCATCCACCATCCTTGGGGATTACCGGCATTCCTTGCCGTTGGTGTTACCTACGGGCACCATCATCCAGATTGTTAAAGAGCGGTGAGCCTTTCGACTCTCGAGGTTGGCTTTCGCTTACCTCTTGGCTGCGCATCTTATGCGCTAGTGGATAGCTTGTCAAGCGACTGTTTCTATCACCCTGCAACCTTTGTCGTCTGGCCTTGACCGTTGAGGCTGTACCAGTGATTCAGCGCTGCGCCCCTTGTGCCACTTGGGTTTTAACGTCTTTATCCTTGACTGGCTGGCCCTTGGGGCTGGGCTTATGGTCCGCTTACCGAACCTCCATGGCTGCGCATCTTATGCGATAGTGGATAGGATGTCAAGTCTCTTGCGAGTGGGTTAGCGAGACGCTATGGCTTGTGGTGTGACTTGATGGGGACTACTAGATAGTTTGGTTAGAAGAAAAAAATAAGACACGACACCACAAGCCCACACAAGAACAAAGCGCAGCATAGCCACCGCAACCGCCCTACTCCCCCGCTCAGGATCGCCCCGGCAATGCGCCTATATGGCTGCCCTACGGATTCATAATCTCTCGTAGGCCCAGCAACGGCGCGGCTTTGCGGGCATCTTGTGTCGTGTCTTGTGTCGCTGGCCCCAGGATCAACCCCAGGTGCCCCCCGGTGCCCCCTCGATAAGCAGCCCTGGCACCCACCCCCACCGGGGGACTCGCGGTGCGGAGCTGGCGTTATGTCATTTCGCATTTTTGCCAAAAACTAGCGTATAAGTCGATTTAGTAACCCCACACAGCATAAGGACTAGATGTGAGCAACCACCTGAACGCCCTCAAGAACGCTGCGAGAAATCACATTGAAACTCGTATGGAAAGCAGCCGCGTTTCTCAGCAAGCTTTTCAAGAATGGAGAGAGCAGCTCCGCAACCTCATAAATGGGGTTGCCTCGTGGGTACATCCGCTCCATGAACTCGACGGCTTCTCCGTCAAAGGAATCGAATTCACTTACAGCAGTACAGACGCCAGCGGCAGGAAAGCTGAGCAAAAAGGGCCAGGGCTGAAATTAACGTTTGCTGATACGGAACTGTTGATCGGCCCGTCTTACATAAATATTGGCTGGGCGCCGGAGGTTCCAATGCTCTGTTCCGGCGCTGTCACAATAGTGGGTTTGGGGATGAAAGATACCTGCCAGCTCCATTACTTTAACGGCGCATTCAACACGTTCACCTATGGCGACAAGAACGGCCCAATTGGGGATATCAGCTTTAGCACCCTGCTGGCTTCCATACTGCCTGAATTGAAAGCCTCCGCTACATAAGCCGAACAGATCGGGGTGGTTGCTATCTCAGTGTCATGATGACAATCCCCCCGACGAAGCACCCCTCCACCGTCTACACTGTATGAACATCCAGTGGTATTCTCTCCCAGGTAATCCTCGGAGACCCTCCTCATGCCACCCCACAAGACCTACGTAAGCCTGAACTCCATGCTCGCTATACGCCACAGCGGTGAGTCCTACATCGTGTATTGCCAGAAAACGGAAGACCTAGCCCGCCTTGCGTTAGAGCTTCTGGTGAATGAGTTCGGGACCGAGGGAGCAAGGTTGGTGCTGAGAGCTGAGTTCGGTAAGTACTTGAGGGACTACAAAGGCGTTGGGAGGGATGAACGCTATGCGAGGGTAGACATTCCTGATGTTTATCCAGACAGAAGGAAGCAGTACGTGGAGCGAGTGAGAGCGGGCACAGCAGACAACTGACAGAGGATTAAGTATCTCAACCAGTAGTCCTTAGATGTCTCCCTGCCATCCACTATCACCCTGCGTTAGCAGGTAGCCGTGCCTCGATGGAGGTGCCATCACCTCCTCCACCGGCACTGTCAGGTTCATCAACAACCTTGATCCGGTGAGGGATGAGAGGGTCTGTATGCCTGAAGCTCAAAGATGTGGTTTGCAGGGCACTGAAGGTATCTCAACCGAGCAGCCTTGAGTGTCTCCCTAGAGGATCTCTTCCTCCATAACTGTGTGGTAATCAGCCTTACAACAAATGTGCTGGGTCATCAATCTCGATACCTAAAGATTGTGCCGCTCTCGCAAGGCTCACCAGCATCTCTCGAACGATTTCGAAGCTATTGATTATTTCTTCTCGACTCAACACCATCATCTTAGCTTCGTGGACTATGTCGTTACGCTTTTTTTGCAACACGGAAGCTCTGTCCTGTAAATCCGCTGAAATACTAAAGCCTGAGACGTTTTTTATTCTTTTGCATACTTTAGAAATATCCCCATTGGTCGCTTTAGCTGACTGTTCTCTCGCCATCTGACCAAGGATCTCATCCTTGTCCTTTTCAACAAAGACGTTCATAGGGATCGTCAGATCACCACCTCCACGCCTTATATAGTCGATCATCAGTTGAGGTTTTTTGAGAAACGCCTCATAGAAAAAAGTTGCTACGTTGTCTTCCAAATGAGTGTAGGCAGTGACCAACATCATGGTGCCATAATGTAAGCGTGCATCAGAAATTTCCTGGCGATAGTTTTTTTCTACGCGCTCTTGAAAAGCTGCACTGAGAGAAGATACAGGCCGCGTAATGATTTCACCGGACTCTTCATCCAAAGACTTAAACTGCCATTTCTGAAAGTGCACCTTCAACGCGTCGTCATCTTCAAGCAGATCACAAAGCGTTCCAAATGTAGCGGGACTAAATATCAGAGGCCCTAAAGCCTTTCCAAGATCAAACATAGATGCTCCGTTCACATGAAAAAGGGGGATCCCTCCCCCATAGTTTACATGCTGAACCAACGGAGTTCAGAAGGTCTGGCACCTAATACCGAATCCTTGAAGCGTTGTAGCTCGGCGTCGATGAGCTTCTCCCTGTGCGCTGTAGCGGCTTTCTCGGTGTCCCTCCCCATCTGCTCCACCCAGTACGCAACTGCTCCTGCAAGCGCATCCAGGCGGTCATCGTGGATCAATGCGCCCTTGTCCTTGGTGATGCGAGTGAGCTGGTAGAACAGGCTGTACTTGGGATCGGGAGCTGAGTCGTAGTCCTTCTTGATCAACGCCTTATCGACCACCAACCGATGCTGGTTCATCACCGGCTCCAGTACGTCGATGATCCGCTTCTCCTTCTGCATGGACGCCCTTGGGGCCTCCTCCAAGGTCACCGGGTGGAACCTGGTCATCCAGGGCTTGAGGAGTTCGAGGAACATACCGTCACCGAAGTTAGGCTCCACCAGTACCAGATTGACCGAGTGCTTGGCTGCCACAAGGCAAAGGCTCTTGAGGGTCTCGTCGTTGTACCCTCCGGTGAAGCCCCCGCAGTCGACCAAGTAGAGCCACCCGTGCAGCATCTTCACGACCGCATACGAGGTCTCATCCTTACCGCGACCAGACGGGTCGATGAACATCACCGAGCCGGTGTAGTCAGCCATGTCCTGGGCAGTCCACATGGGCCTGTAGAACCGGTCACCCCCCATCCCTACGCAAGGGACATCGCTGAGGGTGTACTCAGGGCCGGACGACCAGACAACCTTCACGGGTGCCATCCGGGTATCCAGGGGCATGATGATCAGGTCTTGCAGCCGCAGCGGGTACTTCTCGGCATCCGACAGGCTGGTGTCCAGCATGAACTGCAGGGCAAAGCCTGAGCGTCCATAGGAAGCCTCACGCTCTAGCAGATCCTCCGAGCTGAACCGCTTGGGGTCTGTGGTCTCCCTGGTCTTAGCACCACGGGCGATCATGTCCATGATGTAGGGAGCCAACCGGCCCTGGTACTTATCGGGGTCTTCTGGTACGCGGGCTGGCCATACGCGGATCTGGTAGCCACGCTCAGTGAGCTGGTTGTAGATCGACATCTCGGTCTGAGGCGTGCCCAGGAACGTGATACGTCCACCGGGTTTGATGATCGCGTCGAACTCCTTGATTCGCTCAGAGAGCTGGTCGCGCATCACCTGGGTGAGCGAGTTGTTCAACGACTCAACGTCGTCCGCGATGATCTCGTCAGCACGGCTACCGGTGAGCTGGCCGGTGATACCTACAGACTTCACCGACGGCGAATGGCTGATACCAGCAGGGCCAACGTCGAACATGATGTTGGAGTTGCGCTGGCCGTCCCGTGGGCGCAGGTGCGACAGGATCGGCAACTCGAAGATCAGCCGCTTGGTGAACGTGGAGAACTGGTCAGCACGGTCCTTCGAGGCGGACACAACGAGGAAGTTGAGGTTGGCATCGAGCAGGAGTCGCCAACAGACGTAGGCCGAGGTGATCCAGCTCTTGCCTACTCCCCGGAAAGCCTCGATCACCTTTCGGCGTGGGCCATGCTGTAGGAAGTATGCGATGTCGTATTGAATGGGCGTGGGGTCTGGCTTTGCTGCCGTGATGGCCCCCGCCTTCCAAAGGAACTCCCAAACGACAAAGAGGAAGTTCCTGAAGTCCCGTAAAGGGTGAGACTCAGGCAAAGACATAGGGTTTTAAGCTCCGCAGAAACGCGCAGAGCGCCGCCATCTACCCAACCAGTACGAATGCACTAGTGGATAGCTGGAGACGCTCTACGGGCCTTCTAGGCAGGATTGTTAGTGGTAAGCGGAATCGTTGGGATCGGTGAACGGGAGCTGGCTTGCCAGGGAGTTCGACAGGCGCTCCAGGGAGTTACCGGCAGTCGGGATTGCCTCGATGCCGTTGTCCTTCAAGAACTTGATGGCCTGGGCGAAATCCGAGGCCGTGGCTTGGCCGGACGCGATCCGTGCCAGCAACTGTTCACCGACCGCCGAGTGCAGAGCCTCAAGAAGCTCTTTCGGTGCGGTCACAGGTTTTCTCCTTTCGGAACAGAGATTTCAGGGCATCCCGTACCTTAGGTAGGAAGACAATGATCTGGAACAGCAGCAGCATCGCGGTGCCGATAAACACCCAGTCCTGCAAGGTGATTCCAAACATCGTCATCCCTGAGACACCCACGGGCACAGGAGTGGTGACAATGGCAGCTTGCTCAGCGATATGGCGAGTACTCACTCCGTAGTCTCCTCCAGAGGCTTCACCACAGGCTCGACCAACTCCATAAGTGCTGGGGGAACCTCCAGATCAATCGGAGCTGGCGGACGCATGTAGCCGATGTTCGCCAACATCACTTCCTTGGGAAGGTCCGGGTTCTCAAGGATGTACAGCGGAATGTCGTGATTGAGTGTCACGAAACCCCAATCGACCACCATCGTCTTGGTGGCAGCGTCGATAGAAAGGATCTTAAAGTCGTTCAAATTACTGCTCCTTTGATATGAGTAGTGTCGTTGCCAGCGGTGATAGTCACGGTGTATCCGTTTCTACTGATGGCCGAGCCAGCGGCGCCTGAAGCGGTCACGGAGCTGGAATAAGAAACGCCCGTAATCGCGTAAGTCCCCGCTACACCGGCTGAGCCTGGAGCACCTCCCGCGCCGCCGTATTGCCGTAGGTAAATCGTCGCGGCTATCGTCCAGTTGATCACCCCTCCACTTCCCCCTGCGGATGACGACCCCACTCCGGCCTGGACAAGATTGCTTCCCGACAAGGTCGTGGCGTTCGTCGAGGTAGTAGAGACATCACCGCCTGTGGCGCCAGCGCCCCCACCCCCTGCGGTACGGAGGTAATAGCCGCCGTTAACCGAGTTCACCCCTCCACCGCCTCCACCGCCGCCGTAGATGTACCCGAGGCCGTTGTCGATGGTGCAGGGATAGTCGATGTACAGTGCATTGCCCCCAGCGCCTCCAGCTACGTTGAAAGCACCGCCGCTTCCGCCCTTCCCTTGAATGACACCTTTGTTGATGATTACGAGGGTCGAGCCAGCGGGGAACACCCCTGTACGCAGCGCGTAGCTTCCTACTCCAGCAGAGATCGTTGCTTGGTTCTCGAAGATGTAGGTGTTGGGCTGCGTGGGAGAACCCATCAGCTCGTGGACACTCGCCCCGGTGCGATTGGCTGTATTTACGTAGCGGATCTCATTTTTCCAGGCACTACGCCAACCACCGCTCATGTAGGCCCAAAGCTCCTTCGCGTTAACCCACGCATCGGCAACTTTTGCGTAGACCTTGGAGGCAGTCCTCCAACTGCCCCCGGCGTTCACATTAAGTGGCATGGAATCTCCTCAGTACTGAATCCACACATCGCCATCAATGCCACCCGAAGGCGCCGCAGTGGAGACGGTGAGGTTCTTTGTAGAAGCCGTGCCGAGACTGCCGTTATCCATACGAATCCAGGGAGTCCATGTTCCGCTGTAACACGACCGGCAGTAAGCCTGAGCACCGCCGTTGTACTGAATGGCGATCTGCGCTCGGTTGCTGGAGGCAGCGATAGACGAGTAGAAGCTCGTGTAGATGTGCCAGTAGTACCCCGCGTTAGGGGTGTTCGCGTGGTTCGTCAGGATGAGCTGGGTCACCGCACCGTTAGGGTCTTGACCAGTCGCGCCTTGAGTCAGCCCGCTAGCGGCGTTGAGCGCGCTCTGTAAGCCGGACACATCAGAGATCGCATGGCCGTGCCCAGACGCAGCCTTGCCGTCCAAGGCACTCTGCAGCCCCGTGACATCGGAGATTGGGTGGCTATGGGCGGCTGCAGCCTTGCCATCGAGAGCTGTCTGGAGGCCATTCACCTGGGAGATCGCGTGGGTGTGCCCACTATCTGCTTTACCTGCCAGCGCCTGTTGAGTCGCCGTGGAGACCGGCTTGTCGAGGTCGCGGGTGTTGTCGACTTGCCCCAGGCCCAGATTGCTACGGGCAGCAGCCTTGTCGCTCAGGTCAGCGAGGTTGCGGGAGTTCTTGGAGAAGTCCGACAGGTCGCCGCCAGCGATCTGCTGTACGTCCTGAAGCACCTTGTTCACGGTGACTTGGAGACCACTTGCGGTCTGCACGGCAGTCGCCGCGTCCTGGGCAGCCGATTCAGCCGCCCCTTTCGCGTCTCGGGCGCTCTGCTCCGACTGGTTTGCCAGATAGGAGGCGTTGGCCGAGTTCTGGAGCGCGGTGTTCGCGGTGGCCAGAGCCGTGTTGGCGGTGTTGGTTGCGGTGTTCGAGGCCGCCTCAGCACGCTCTGCCTGGGTCTTCGCAGCGTTGGCCAGGGTCGATGCGCCGTTGGCGGTGCCGCTGGCGGTGTTTGCCGTGCTCACGGCGCTATCTGCCTTGGAGTTGGCAGCCCCCGCCACGGTTTCGGCGTTTGCGGCCTTGGCCAGGGCCTGATCCGCCTTGGTGTTGGCCGTGTTGGCAGTGCTCACGGCAGAAGTCGCCTTCGAGTCAGCGGTGTTGGCAGTCGAGCTGGCGGTGTTAGCGGCGCTCACAGCGGTAGTGGCGAGGGTCTTCGCCTCGTTGGCCGTGGTGGTCGCAGCGTTGGCAGTATCGGTTGCGACCTTGGCTAGCCCGTTGGATTCGACAGCCAGGTCATCCGCTTCCTGGGCCAGGTAGAAGTTCTGCTTGTTTGCCAGATCGAGCTGGCTTTCGGTGAGCGTAGAGCCGTCCGCAAAGTCCACCAGGGTGGAGTTCCGCTCGGTAACCCGGCGTACCTCAACCTTGACCCCGACAGCAGGTGCCGTGGTCAATTGGATGGACGAGGCCGACAGCCAGGAGAACGTGCTTGCGGTCCCGTTCACGGTGACCTTGACGTGGTCCCGCGAGATGTACGGGAAAGGCACCGAGAAGTTGCGGTTACCGCTCACGCTCTGGGTGTAGGTGACTCGCGCTAGAGCCATGCGTTTCCTCCAGACAAATAAAAAGGGCGACCCGAAGGCCGCCCCTGTGCGTTGAACGAATGGTTATTACTGATCCCAGAAGCCCGCTTTCACTTCCGCTTTGCGGTGCAGGTTCTGGATTACGCCTTGCTGAACGCCAGCTTCCTCGGCCATAAGCCGGTAGAAGGCAGCGTCACGGAGGGAGTTGATGTAGCTGTTCACTTGTTGGACCACCGGACCACTGACGGACTGGGTGCCCACAGGAAGACCGGCGTTGAGGATCTGCGACAGGCCGACTTCCGGCTGCTGCTCCTTGTAGTAGCGTTGCCACCGGTCATACAGCGACTCTTTACCATCCGCCGTGGTGGTCTTGCGGAGGTCCGCATTCCCCATCAGGCGGTGCTTGTTGGGAGCCACGAAGGTAGTTCCGGTCTGTTTGCTGATCTGATCGAGCTTGCGCAGGACATCGATCTGCTGATCGTTCATCCCCTTGGCCCGCTCCTCCGGGGTGGACAGGGAGAAGATGTTCCACATTGCGCCCTCATCCCCTGTTTGCCGGACATTGCCCAGCACGTCGTAGGATTTCGGAGCACTGCGGTCATACGCCCCCATGCTGCCCCCAAAGAGCACCTTCGACTCCACCATCTGCCAGAACGTAGTCGGGTCGTCGATGGTGGGGTCGTTGGTCTTGGCGATCTTCTGCATGGTATTGGGCACCAAAGTGCGCAGCTTCTCGCCCAGGAACTTGAGCATCGCGGCGTCCGACTTCTCGGGATCTGCCGCGTCCTCTCCAAGGGTGAGCAGGGTATCTACCCCGGCCATGAGATTGGCATCACGGATGGCCTGGGCAACCGCCCCAGTACCCACAGAGACCGCGCCCATAGCGCGCTGCCACTCGGTCTTATCGATGAATTCACCCTGACGCTCCCGTAGAGCGAGGTTTCCGTAGCGCTCCAGACCATTGATCATGATCTTGATCGGAGTAGCCAGGGGGTCGAAGTTCCGGTAGCTCCAAGTCGTCCCATCGTCGAACCGAATGGTGTAAGGCTCGGGGAGGTCCGAGTCGCCGCGATTACGCTGCTGACGCCAATCCGAGTATGCCCCGTCACCGGTGATCCGGCCCTGGGCGTACAAGGTCAAAACAGCGCTGGTAGCAGCCAGAGACATCATTGCTTCGCCCTGGGCACGCATCTGGGCACGGCGACCGTTGACACCACGGAGGTCACGGAGGAATCCAGGGGCAACAACTTGCACGCCCGGAGTCATCCTCATGCCCTCCTCGAAGACACGCACCGGAGTTCGGAAGAACAACTGCCCCATCAAGCGAACCACCGGATGGTCGTTCACCCAATCCTCATACCGTTTGGCGGTGTTGGAGGCGAACCCTTCGCCACTGAACGCCCGCTTGTAGAGCACGTCGCGGACGTAGTCGATGGCCTCTTTGTCGTGGCCATGCCGCAGTGCCTCAGGATCTCTTGCCATCTCACGCTGAACGTAACTGACCAGCTTCTGGCCGGAGTAGCCAAGGGTACGGCCTTTGTTCAATACCACGTTCAGGTTCTCCTGGGCCGTAGGTTTGGCATAGGAGGACTCGATGGCAGACTTCACCTGGGCCTTAACATACTGGTTCAGCTCCCTGCCCTTGAGTCCCTGGCGTTCGCCCTCCTCGAATGCGTTGTTGGCCACCTTCCCGGCGATGAAACCTTCGTAGGTCAGGCGCGACATGAACTCATCCGAAGCGTTAAGCAGTCGGGGAAACATACGAACCACCCCGCCCTTTAGCCCTTTGATCGCCAACTCGCCCTCAAGCAGACGGCCAGACTCCCTGGTGAGGATGGCTTGTTCGTATCGGAACGCAGCTTTTGCTGCTCTCCAGGCTCCACCGGTTGCTGACCGCATGGCGCTGTAGGTAGCCATCATCTCGCGGCGAGTAGCCTTCTCGAAGGGGTTCGATAGGGCCGCGTTGAGCGTAGGCCGGTACAGCACTTTGGCCATGGAAGGTACGAGGTTGACGGCCAAGGTGGTCGGGCTAAACACGTTGGAGATGATCAGCTCGTTGGCCTTGCGGATGAACCCAGGGTTGGTGCCAACAGCCGACTCAGCGTCGATAGCCAGCTCCTCCTGCTTGACCACGGTGAGCCTTGCAGCTTCGTCCACGTCACCCTTGGCCAGGGCTGCAGAGATTGCGGAGTCGTACTCCTGGGTTTTCTGCTTGGTCTCGGCACTTTCCATGGCTACATCGACACGGCGAGCAAACTCGGCGTCGGCTGCTTCCTTGTCCATGCCCTGCTTCATCAACTCCTCTGGACTCAGCCCACGGAGAGCCGTGAGACCTTCCTGGCGTTGCCGCAGCATGGAGCCTGTGAGCGACGAGAAAGCCTCGTCCATCGTCGCAGTCGGAGCCAGCAGCCGTTCCAGCTTCTCTTGCTGTTGGCCCAGCTGGACCAACTTCTCGGGATTACTGGTGCTCTGGGCTTCCTTAATGACTTTGGATAGCTCGACACGTAGTTGATCCACGGCGATCTGAGTTGAGCGGTTGAAGCTCCCCCACTCGGCTTGGGTCATCTTCGTAGTGCGGAGCTGATCGACAATGTCCTCGACTTGGGTGTAATGCAGGTCGCGGAGGTCTTCCGCAAGAGACTCTGCAAACTTGGTGACCTCCTCCATGTTCCTGGGAACGAATGGAATCTGGTTGTCCAGCTCAGGCGTATTGAGCTGATCCAGAGTGCGGTTGAAGATCATCTCCCCTTCGCGGGCAGGAGTCTCGATGTCCTTGCCGGGAGACATGCGGATCACGTCAGTACCAGGCTGGGGTTCATCAAGGTTGATTGAGGGCAGCTTTAGCGGCTCAGCCCCGGCTTCCGGTTGGACTTTCGGGGCTTCGCCTGGGGTGGGTTCATCGAGCCTGATCGAGGGCAGATGATCCGGCGCATTAGCGGGCGCCTCTGCCTCGAACATCCGGTTACGCCACTTGGCTGCTAGTGAGTCTGAAACAGCAGAGAGTACAGTACCCCCAACCAGACCAACCCCTGCACCCACGGCAGCACTGCCCAGAACAGACGTTCCATCAATCTCCTCCTTACGACCTGCGGTTACTTCAACGCTCTGGCGGATCGTGTTATCCACGGCCCCGTACATCGCGCCTTCAACGCCAGCGACTGTGCCGGTCTTTAGGCCAGACTTGAGGAGTTCGCGAACGCCCGCCTTGGTGGCTTGTTTGGCAGCCTCCTTACCGCCCAGGCCAATGCCCAGGGTTCCCAATCCGACGTAGGTGGTTGGATCAGCCAGGACACCTTTGAAGAACCGACCAGCCCCCGCCCAGGAGGCGTTGACGTGGTCGTAGGTGTCCATCATGTGAAGGAAGGCTTCCTTCTCGAACTGCTCAGCGTTGTGGATCTGAGCAGCGTCGACAGCCATCGAAGGTAAGTTGTAATTGAACCACCCCATCATGTCGAGACCCCAGTCGGACAACTCTTGATCGCTGCCCTGGAACTCTCGTCCTTCGTTCATTTGGTACATGACCCGTGCTGCGGTGAGCCAGTCCTTGTCACCCACCAACGCCTCAGGCTCGATGTCCTCACCAACCGGACCATACTGGTGATCTTTGGGCGCAGAAGCTGCTTCGTCGTTCGACGCGGACTGTGAGAGGTACATCAGGGTTTCGTTGAGCTGATTCCCATGGAGGTCATCAGGTAGCTCGTAGCGAGCGCCATTGATCTCGTAAACGGCCATTCAATTCCTCACTCTACTCGGCGCACCTCCACGCCGTTCGGTAGACGGAACGAGCCAGCCGAGCCTTCCGGCGCAGCCTTCTGTGGGGACGGTGCAGGTTTGTTGGTTGCTTGGGGTTGCGATTGACCCATGCGGTTTTGCAGGTTTTGGAGACGCATATCGGCGGCTTGGCGGGCGCGATCCAGTAGTTCCAGCTTGGCGCGGCCACGGGGCACCTCACCCTTTTCCTCGATGTAAGCGTTGACCTCGGAGCCCAGGGTGTTGAAGAACGTCGAGCGGACGGTCCCTTGGGCGTTAACCCCCTGGATTTGCAGGACTTGGCCTTGGGGCGACTGAGCGAATACCTTGAGGTCGTCTCCCAGGTTGGAGTCGAAGTAGGTAGTCACGTCCTTATCACGCAGCAAGTTCACCCCTCCCATCAGGGTCGGGATGTCATCGATCAGCTTCTGCTTGTCGTGGGGGTTGAGGTCGTTGCGAGCCATGATGTGGTCACGCAGCTTGTCCTCTGTAACGTCGCCGTCCTGGCGGAAGTCGTACAGGAATTCAGGGTCACTCTCGAACGCCTGGGTGAACGAACCTGTGGTCCCGGCCTGGAGCAACTTCGACCGCACCGAGGCAGCGTTGCGGGTGCTGTAGGTTGAATCCAAGGTGGGCTGGGAGTTCAGCCGCAGGGCGTACTCGTACAGCTCCGGGGTCTTGTAGTAATCAGCTGGGTTCACAGCATCGCCACTGACCAGCCGTTGCAGGATCGAAGCCTTGCCCGAACGGATGCTCTGAGACCGTTGGAACTCAGCAATCTCCTTGGCCCTCACGAACTCGGAGTATTTCGCAGCCTCGATCTGTTGACCCACCTTGGCCAGTTCGGCCTTCGATGTAGCGTTAAGGAACCGGGGCGGGACCGAGTCGAGCAGTTTGGTGTTGCTATCGGCCACCGCCTGTGCAACCACCGAGTCCACAACGATCTTGTTCCGCTCGATGTTATTAAGCGACGACGACTGCTTCCACTCCTCGTCCAGGGCCATGAGGTCGCCCTTGTTTTTCAGGGTATTCACCACTGCGTCCGAGAAGGAGTTCTTCTGGAGTTCCTGGTGGTATTGCGCAGTCTCGCGCATCCAAGTGGTCTCGAACTCGTTCAGAGTCCGGTCGACTTGGTCGAGGAAACCGCTACCGTAAAAGTCCTGGCCCCCGGTTTTCTCGAAGGCTTGCTTGCGGACTCCGTCGAGGAACTGCTTGCGATTGGCCGTATTCAGGCGCAACTCGTCGTTCTGTAGAACGTCTTGCACCTGATCGAGCGCCCACTGCTTAGCCTCCTGCTCCCCTGTAGCCTGGGCGATACGGGCTGCCACGGTGGGAACCAGCTCTGGGAACTGTTCCTGCACCTGGGTTGAACTGACAGCCCCGGACTCCTTGTCCTTCGTGAACTGCTCGGTATAGAACCGCAGCTTCTGCATCTGCTCCTTTTCCATGTCCTTGGTGGTCGCAGCCGCGTACCGCTCCAGGGAAGGGTTCAAGGACGACAGCGCATCAGCAAGCTGGCCCAGGCGATGATCCTGGGCGATTGCTTGAGGTCTAACGTAGGTTTCGACCCGAGCCGCAGCCGGGGCCAGACCTACTCGGGCCGACATAGCCCGCTGGGTTACCGCTCGCCCCCTCTTTTGGCGGACAGAGGGACGCGAGGAAGACGAGGGCCGCAGCCCCGGTACGTTGTCCATTGGTTACCTCTTAGGTCGTCTTGGGTGTGGTGGTGGTAGTGGCGGTGGTCTTCTTACCGAAGAAATCACCAACTGGATCTTTGCCGGTTCTGGTGGCGTAGTTGGCGTAAGCCCCAGCAGCACTCGAACCGATCTGCAGAGCAGTAGACCACCCGCTTGGGCGGATACCTGCGGTAGTGGCGTTCATCTGGCCCATGGCCTGATTACGGGCGCCAGACATCTCGGAGTTGAGCTGATCGACCGACCAATCACGGTTCTGCTCGATGGTGCTGATGTCTCGGGAGGCAGTGGCGCCGATGTCTGCCAGGATGGATTGAACTGAGAAGCCAGAGACTCCAGCCTCACCGGCTGCGGCATAGGCTGAGGAAACTTGCCGTACAGACTCACGGCGGCGCTCCTCGATCTGCTGGGAAGCACTTTGGGCTTCTTGCTGCTGGCGGTTCTGGACGGCGATGTAGCTGTCACGCAGGGCAGCCTGGGCATTCCGCTGGTTCTGCTCGTGTTGCTTGGTCTGAACCTTGGCTGCAACTTCAGCCTGTTGGTGACCAGCTACGGCAGATAGCGTCCCGATCACAGCCATCGTGATGGAAACGGGATCACACATTAGCGTCCCTCCATTGGGATCAACTTGGCGAACTCGAAGAAACGATGGCCGTTGTGCTCGAACTCACGCAGGAACGTAAATCCGGCCCACTTGAGCCATCGGATGTGGACTTGGTTTTCCGCGTGTACAGCGTTTGCCAATACGCGGTAGTGCTCGCGGATGCGCGAAAGATATGGGCGGGTCTCGCGTAGGATCTGAACCCAGTGATCCTTGATGGCGTCGGTGGCCATCATCCAGACGTAGCCCAGGTAGGGTTCATCGGATGGACAGGTGCCCCACATGACGTGAGGCTTATCCTGCGCATCGACCGCGACGTAGCAAGGATCAGGCGAGTGGACTCCAACCAATAGGGCTTCCAGGGGATCTGTCCGCCCCACTGCTTGGAGTTCTCGAAGGTCAGCTTGGCGAAGACGTGGCGCCATATCGACGGCATCCTCAATGGTTGCTCGTCGAGTTGTAAGCATCACAATCTCCTTGAACGAATGACGTAAAACGCCTCCCATTCGGCGCTCAGGAAGAAGCATGGGAGGTAGCTGTCGTTGATCAGTTCGATCTCGACCTGATCGTTCTTAGCCATCACCGGGAAGCTGAACTTGCCTTCCTCAATGGCGGCTTGGCCCAGGATGTTCCTACCGGAGCCGACCACACGCCCCGAGAAGATGTACCTATAGGTTTCTCTTCGGAACGGCGTGACCTCGGCCCGGAAGTACCCGGCGTTGTTGTAGAGCACCGACATCTTGCGGAGCTGGATACGGCCCTCACCCACCGTCAACTGGCCGCCACCTACTGCCTCTTCCTTGATAACCAGGGTGGAGAAGCGATAGCGGAACGTGTACGGCTTGCCGATGTAGAACGGTTGGGATCGCCAATCACCCTGGAAGCTCAGCACGGAAAACGTCCCAGTGTTGTCCAGGGTGTAGTTGCTGAACACCACGCCAGGAACTCGTGTGCCTCCAGGCGCGGTCACCAGTTGCACCGACTCGCCAGCTTGTAGCTTGTACGGTAGGGTGATTTTGGTGATGTCATCAGCTTCCAGGGTGAGATCGGTATCCACGAAGGCGGCCGAGCAACGGGCCTGGGTAACCAGGCTGTCGAGGTGGACGGCAACATCCCAGTTGTTTTCGGTTGCGCCCGGCTCAAGGTTCATCACCTCAAGGTGCAACCCGTCTGCTCGCCGGATGACGAAGTACAGGCGCGACTCGATGAAGTCGCAGTTGAGGATCTGGTCGCCAGCCGGGAAGTCCCACCGGGACCACGATGATTGCAGCTTCTCCCTGTTGCTCCAGTAGTACTTGTAGACCCAGGCGCTGTTCTGTCGCTGGTCTGACAGCACCACCACACAGTCCTCGTTGGAGCTGGCTGCGATCTTATAGACCCCTCCTGGGATGTACTTGGGCACATGACCGGTGACATCCGCAGCATCCTCGGATTCGGTTTCCCCGTCGACGAAGTACTCGCGGATACCTGTGTACGTGCCCCGGTTAACGGCAAAGTAAATGTACCTGCCGGCACCCACAGGCTTGGCCCTGAGAGAGCACTCATACTCGGTGGTTTGGTTCACGGCGATGGTATCCGGGGTAAGAACATCGGCATTGCCAAGCTGGAACTGCGTCTTGTCGCTGAACAACAGCATGGTTTCGTTAAACGGCACCGCGTGGCGCAGGATGGAAACCTTGACGTGCGACACTCCGATGTCGATTGGGTCGGTATCCAGGGTTGATGTGGCTGTGCCCCGGAAGAAGGTGAAGTACTCGCCAGATCGGGAGAAGACGATATTCTCGTCGCTGATGAATCCGAGCCGGTTCCGGTGGAAGAAAATGTCGTTTAACGGGCGACCCACAAAAGACGGCAAGGGGTTGCTATCGAGATCACCGACCTTGCGCTGATCCCAGTCGGCGCGCTTGAAGGTGAACGTACCGTCGGCATTTCGGACAAGCACATGAGGCATGGTCGCCGCATCTAGCCCAGCCGCTTCGCCTCCTTTAACGGTCTCCTTCCAGACACCCGAAGTCGTCCCGGTCCCGCTCGTATCGTAGGCAACGAAGTAGTTGTCGAACGATGAGGACTGATCCCCGACGATCTCCACCGAAAAACCCGGCACAGCACGGGCTGGAAGGTCCGAGAACCGCTGAGTCTTTTGCGCGATGACGTCCAAACCGTTGTCACCAATCGAGTCATCGGAACTGATGGCGAAGGCTGCGCCGTCATTGCGTCTGATGTGGAGAGTCGAACCGTAGCGCACCACCGCCCAACCCGCTCCCAATGCCGAGATGATGCCCGAACTGAGCTGGGTAGCGATGTAGTCGGTGGTCACCTGATTCACATGTGTCGCCTGAGAACCGTCAGGCGCTGAATAGCTGGCAGTTTTCCCATCCACGGTGAGGTAATACTTTGCACCGTAGGAGCCCTGCTTCACCCATGCCAGCGCCTCGTAAGGACGGCTTGAAGTCAACACGGTGGATGCGCTGGTGGCCACCTTGGTGTTCAACACGAAGGTGTAATCCGCCACTGTCACACAGCGGAACTCCTCGGCTGGCTTAGCGGACGTCAGGTAGGTTTTTCCGTGAGGAAAGCTGACCGTCTTCTCGACGCCGTTCAGGTCGAATACCCGCAGGTTGCCGTTCTGAATGATGACGAGGTATTGCTCGACCGCATCGCGGTTGATGGTGTGGATGTGGAGACTGCCGGTGACGGCTGGCAGCTTGGCCAGATGGCGAGTACCGGGGCGCTTCCGCAGCCCTTCGACCACAGAGGAGTGGGCGTTGATCTGCTCCTGGCACTGGGAGGCCAGTCGCATTGCATAGGGCTGCTGACTCACCCCATTCACCAAGTTCGGAATGGTCGTGGAGATCAGAGTCATGTTTAACGGTCCAGTACCCGGAAGACCGAGTAGTTGTCGGAGAGGATGTTGTAATCAGCGGTGTCTGCTTCCATCTCCTTGAGGGTCACCAAGGCGCGGGTCTCGTCGATGGTGGAGAACCTCGACAGCTCGCTGGACCCCAGGACGCGCTCTTGGAAGATGCGGGCAGCACGAACGGTGATGTATTGGCGGGCGGCTTCCGGCAGATCCTCAAAGGGGAGCTGGGTCACCATGTCCACCCTCACCTCTTTGTTGATCTGGTAGGTGTGTTTGCGGCGGTCGTAGAGGCGTTTGCCACGAACCACCACGTCGATCTGGTCATCGGGAGTCACGGTGTCGCACCGCAGCACCCCGTTTGGTAATTCGCACTCGCCCTCCTCGTTCGGAGTCAGCGGGTAGCCTTTATCGGTGTTCCAGTGCCAGCCCCTGGCCTGGACTTCCCGGTCAACCGTGATGAGGATCTGGCGCGCCATTACGGCATCCACTACGCCACTGTCCTCGACGGTGCTGATCGGGGCTTCACCGATGGTGGATAGCATCGTGTTGATGGCATCCAGCTCAGTGGTTGGAGAAATCATGGAACCCCCAAAAGAAAAAAATAGGAGAGCCAAAAACTGGCCCTCCTATACACTGGTGGATAGTTACTTACGCAGTTGCGCTCGACAGTTCCACTGCAGCCTCAGGACGCAGAACGCCGTGACCGACCGCATACTTGGCAACCATCAGGGTGCCTTGTCGTGCGATCTGGTACTCGGACTCCATGCCCAGGTCCAGCAGCTTCACGGTGCCGACCGCAGACGGGTGCATCACCAGACCAACAGTCTTGGAGAAGTCACCGGCATATTTGTCGCCAGTGCCCGCTTCCAGGGAACCTGCAGCCACAGTGGTCTGCGGCAGGTTGTTGGTCTTGACGATGGTGATACCGGCTACCCGGATCACGTTACCGCCAGCGTAAGAACCTTCACCGCCCCAATCGCGGTTCAGAACCTTGGTGGACTTAGCCAGCGCATAGAACTGAGCCGGACGAACGAACAGGTAACGCTCGTCAGCCGGTACATCTTTCTCGTCCAGAATGCGGGCAGCCTCGAACATCGCATCAGCGATGGCATCACCGTTGGTGGCGTTGACGTTGAAGACCTGGGTGCCGCCGAATTGATCGGGGTCGTTGATGGTCTTCGCAGTGCGGGACGCCAACACACCGGTTTGCAGGATGTGCTTGTCCATGGTGTTCGCCAGCTTTGCACCCATCTCGCGGGTGTAAACAGAGCGAACGTCGTAGTGGTTCTTCGCCTCGTCGATGTTGGCGATGAAGGTCGGAGCAATGAGCAGATCATCGATGGTGATGATCTTCTCGGCGTGCTTCAGAGTGCCGCCAAGAATCTCGTTGCCCGGAGTGTGGTAGTAGGCGCTAGCGCGACCCATTACCGGGAATTGAGCAGACTTGCCGTTGGCGATGGTTCGCACTTGGTGCTTACCCATCATCACGTTGGTCTTCTCGAAACTGGTCAGAACTTCACCAGCGAATACTTTCAGGAACAGAGCATCAGCAGCGCCGCTGCCGTTGATCTGACCAAGACGCGAAACGATAGCGTCAGCCATTTGTTACCTCGTGAACGGATTGATGAGAGTGGTTGCTCCCAGCAGCCATCCACGCGCTGCGCACAAGGTTGTCCTCCCAGCTCCACCCGCAGGTGGGCCAGTTGGGCCTAGGCTCGTGCATGAAATGCTTTGGGTGCTAAGTCACCGGCTTTGCTGCCAGTGCGACTTGGCTCATTCGTTCGTGAGGTAGGGGGTGCCCAGTAACGCCATCACGGCGTGCTAGGGCTTGTGCAGTTTCCGTAGCTGCACCCGGAGATAGAGGATCACCTCCTTTCTCGTGGAAATAAGGGCTCCGTGATTAGGCAGACGGAGCAAGCTGCCTAGCGACCCCTTCTATTTGAGCGTGGCCTTAGATACGCGGGTGACGGGGTAACCCGGCCAGAGGCTTGAGGGGTGATGGATTCGGGAAAAAGGGGGCAGCATTCACCGCCCCAAAAACCAACCAACAGGAGAGAACGGAGAACGATCTTGTTCTCCATAACTGTGTGGTAATTACCGGAGGCAGAACTTCTCCCACTTCAAGTTATGGGCGAAGACCTCCTGCTTGGTCGTCGGGGTGTCGTCTTCATGCCAACTGATGGGCTTTGCCCAGGCACACTCATCGACTGGTGCGCTGGTATTTGCGCATCCGCTCAAGGTCAGCGTCAGACAAACCACCGCGAGCCACTTGAAGATCAATCTCATGGGCTTCTCCACGGCGTTGTTGCTCGGCTTCCAGCGATTCCAGGCGAGCCTTGCGCTCACCTTCCTGGCGCAACTTGTCGTCACGCAGGAGGGTGAGCACCAGGGTTGCTACCTCAAGGATCTGCCGGAGCGCCTTGAGGAAGGCACTCACAGCGATTCGCCGGGGAGCGACTTGGCTTTGCGGGTTACTACCCCAGCCACGACTTCGACGACCTTGTATACCTTGCCGACGATCTCATCGTCCTTGGGTGTTGGGGTCAGGTTGACGACAGCCACGGCCAGAGCATGGGCACCAGCGATCACCGCCAGGATGCCCTCCCAGTTGTTCAGGATGGTATCAATCATGGTTCACCTCAGAAGATGTTGGAACGGGCGAGCTTGGCCTCAACCTCACGACGGTAGGCTGGGTCGCGCTCATAACGAGGGTCTTGCATTGCAGCGGTCAGCTGAGCCAGCGACTCGTAGCCACCAGCACCGCCGCCGTTCTGGCTGTTGACCAGCTTCGGATCGGAGCCGGAGGCTTTCTGGTAGCGGTACGCAAGGGACATCACGGCACTACGGACGGTGTCCATATCGCCGCTTTCAACCGCGAGGTTGTAACGGCTCAGGTCGTCCTTGCTCAGATTTGCCATTGCCCACTGAGCCATAGCCTGGAAGGCTTGCTCACCGCCGACCTCTTGGTAGATAGCGTCGCGGGCACGTTCGGCTTCGGCCTCAACACCAGCGATGTACTGGTCAACGTAGGCACGGGGGATACCGGCCTTCTCCAGTTGGGAGTAGTGGTCGTCCGACAGACCACCGTTGGCCTCGTAGTAGCTGGACATATCCTCAATGTCGAAGCCGTTCTTCTCGGCCAACTCATCGAGTTTCTCGGGAGTCAGGTCGCCAACGTCAGGCTTGGCCGGTTCTTGCGGCTTCTGGCCGAGCTTGCGTTCCAGCTCCTGATACGCCTTAGCCAGATCATCGACCGACTGGAACTTGCCCAGCAGGGGCTCCTGGGTTTTCGGAGCGTCATTGCCCAGGTTGGCCAGTTCGGCATTCTTCTGGTCGACTGCTGCGACCATCGCCGCATCGTGGCCTTGCGGGGCTGCGGGATTCAGGTCACCGCCAGTGTTCAGGACTTCAGCCATTTGGTTCTCCTCTTAGTGGTAAATCACGACAAGACCGCTGGGTAGCTCCTGCTTCGCAGGGCCAGCCTTCGGGGTCTCTTGGGTTTGCTTGGGGGTTTCAGCCGTAGAAACAGCAGGGGCCGCCTTGCGGCGACCCCCTTTGGTTTCCTGGCTGGTGACTTTCGGTTGAGCTTCGTCAGCCATTCTTCACACCTGCCTTCACTACTTCGGTTGCCATTCCCATACCGCCCTGGGCCAGCATCTGTCCGAGCTGATCCATCTGGGCTTGTTGGGCTTGCTGTTGCTCCATCGCTTGGACTTCATCCTCGCTGCGCACCAGACCCTTCATGTCCAGACCTAGCGCAGTACCACGGCGGGTCATGTAGTCCCCGACGTTGAGGTAACGAGCGACCACCTCAGGACCGAACGCTTGGTTCACGCCCTGGATGAAGGCGTCGAGTTTGTTCAAGTCGTGCCCACGGCCAAGGGCTTCCAGGCCGGTGGTGATGGTGGGTCGGACGGTGTCCTTCGGAAGCGACGGGATCTTCTTACGCTTCTCCAGTTGCAGGATCAGGCGCTGCACCAGGGGGAACTGGAACTCCTGGGAAAGGATCGAGTAGACCCCACCCAAGGCATCCTCCAGCTCACCTGCCATGTACCGGATTTCCTCTGCGGTAACCCGCTCACCACCACGCTGAACGGCTGTGTTCAGTAGGAAGGCAAAGGACAGGCGCTGGGTGATCGCTTCGGTGGTCTCGAACGCAATGCGGAAGTCAGCGAATTTTTGCACCTGCAAGACAGTGACGTCCTGGGCGTTACCGGTACGGACAGCACCGTTCGGGGACTCGGTCAGGGTGCGCTGCTCGGTGGTGCCGTTGGGGTTCACGAGGAACAACACTTTGGCGGCAGCAGCAGATCCCTCGACGATGGCTTGCGTCAGAGCCTCCAGGGACCGGAGATCGCCGTAGTACTCCTCGACATACCCACGTCCGTAGTCTTCGCCGTCGATCTTGGTGAACCGCAAGGCCAGCCATGGGGACTTGTCCAGGGGATAGGTGCCCTCGGTGCCAGGGACGATCTGCCCTTTGACCTCTTGGTAGATGCGCCACTGGTTACCGTCGCGGTAGATCCGGGTGTACAGCTCCAGGGTTTTTTCCTTGGTCATCTGCGGGGCGTCCTTGAGCTTGCTCAGGAACTCTCCCGGCAGTGCCTCGGGCGACACCGTGTCTTGTACGATGATCTCCAGCACGCTTCCCATTGGGTCACGGCGGACCACATAACGATCCAGGCGGTAGACCTTCATGCCACCTTCGGGGGCCAGGTACAGCAGCACGTTGCCAGCAACCAGTAGTTGCTTGAGACCTTCACCGGTCGACACCCGGATCGCCTGGGCCTCGATGTCGTACATCACTGCACGTTCAATCTTGCCCAGGGCCTCCTCCACCTCAGCCCTCATTCCCTCTTGCTGGGTCATCTGCTCCAGGGTGTAATCGTCCACCGTCAGCCGGAAGAACGGGCTGTTCGGTGGCATCAACGCCAGGAGTAGTTTCGATGCGAGGTTGTTGACGCCGCGAGCGCCCAGCCCCTGGAACGGGGTCGGTAGCTTGGATTGCGCGGAGTGGTTGGCAGGAGGAAGGAGCGACGGGATGGTTAGTTTTGCAGCTTCTCGTGCGCGTTGCAGGAAAGGCTCACGGAAGCTGATGAGCGCGTTGTAGCGCCCTCCAGCCGTTTGTTCCATATGCCTCCTCGGTTAACCCACAGGGATGTTGAGACCGCTGCCGGTGTTAGCTGCACCTGCATTGTTCAGGTCGATACGCAAGCCGTTGCGGCGGTTGCGTTTACGGGTGCTCAGCTCCTCGGGAGTGCTCACCCCTTCTGCGTTTTGCTCAGGCTTCGGGGCTTCCTGAGCTGGCGGCGCCTGTTCGACGACCTTGGGCTTGTCGGTTTTGAGGCCGAACGCCCCCCCAACAGTCTTCGAGACCGCCGTCTTGATTGACTTGGTGACGGACTTAACCGCCTTCTTGATTCCACCCACGGGTGTTACACCTCATCACAGTCATGGTTTCGGTCAGGCCATGCCGGGCGTAGAGCCGTCGGATGGCCGCTTTGTTGCTGGCTGCGCGGGTGCCGAACTCACAACCTCTTGCCCCGTGGAGAAGCGCGAACGTCTTCATCGTCTGGAACACCTCGGACAGCCGGGTACTCCCAGCCCCTACCCGAAGCAGGTACTCCTCCGTGAGCACGAAGCCACGGGCGTACCACTCGGAGGCTTTCGAGTAGCCGATCAGGTATTCGGAGTTGATGAGGACGATGTGGTGGTCTCGGAGGGAGACCTCGGCAGCTTCATCTGCTGACAGAAGCCACTGGCCGTAGTCGGCCTTGTGGATGTCGAAGTAGAGCTTCATGGCCTCCCGAACGGTTGGCTCAATCTGCTCACGGGTCAAAGGGGTTGGGGTTCCAGCATCCAGGCGCAGATACTGGGGAATGAACACGGCTACCTCAGACTGTGTAGCCGCCGTACTTCCGCTCCTCGGCGTTGCGGTCGAGGTCGATTCGCAGCTTGTTGCGCAACGGGGTTTTCTTGGTGACGTTGGTGTCCTCGTTCTCAGGGACTCCCTGCTCGTCAGCGGCAGACTTCTCCGGTGCGGGTGGAGGGGCTGCGGGAGTACTGGACTTCATCTTTGGGCTTTTAGCGAAGCACATTGGTGTCCCTCAACACGTTGTTTTGCTGTTGCTCATACACGCGACGGAGCAACCGGAGTACCCGGCGCTCACCTACGCGCATCCAGATTTCACGTTCGGACCACTCTGGCTCTGGACAGCGTTCAGGGAATCGCTGATCCAGGGCATCAAGTAGCTCCTTAGGAATTACAGGTAGTTGATCCATAAGTTATCCCTATGAGTTTTTCCCCGGTCCTCCATTACTGTGTGGTAATTGAACGGGCACAAAAAAGGCGCCTTGTGGGCGCCTGTGGATGAGTTAGTTAAACATTGCATCGGCGAGGAGATTGTCAAAAACGTGGTCTGAGTACCACTGCTTTTGGCTGCCTGGCTTCTGGATACTCCATTGTGGGTCGTTCTCATCTTTGACCACATTGAAATGACTTTTGGCGTTTTCTCCTGCGACCCGGACGATCAGCGTCTCACCTAGCTTCTGGTCAGGCCCAATAGTCACTTGCACCGATCCTGCATTTAGCTTCAGGTATGGAAGAGAAGCGGTCTGGCTATGCTTACCTATAGTGATAACCACATCTTTATCAAACCGCTGGATACCCTCGGGGAGTTCCCGCAACGCGGCAAAGCATCTCTCCATAGATTCATACAGGTGCTCCAGCAGGTGTGGATACAAGGCAGCACGGCTCCCTACTTCGGTTTTACCCAATGTTTCCTTCGCTTGGTACTGCCGCAGCTGTCGTTCGAATTCGCCCATAAACTATCCCTCGTTGGTAATGGCCTGATGATGCCATTAATTCGACTCAAAGCAAGATTCAGTTCCACCCCCAATCACCCTCCATACCTTTGTGGTTATAGTCGGTCACACGGCCCTCGAAGAAGTTCTTCTGGTTGTCGCCGGAAACGATATGGTCGACCCACGGCAAGGGGTTCTTATCGATCCCCCAGTTCGGCTTGAGGCCGAGCTGGACCAGACGGCGATCCCCGATGAAGCGGATGTATTGCTTGATCCCCTCCGGGGTGAGTGCCTTAGGTCCGCCCAGGGCGCACGAGAGGTCGATGAAGCGGTCCTCCAGGGCGGCACCCTGACGGAACATCTCGTAGATCGCCTTCTTGAACGCATCGTTGACGATCTCTGGGTTTTCCTCGCAGTGACGCCGGAACAAGGCAGCCATGATCTCGACATGCTTGGTCTCGTCGCGGATTGACCATTCGACGATCTCGCACATTCCCAGCATCTTGGAGCCAGCCTCAGGACGCTGGTAGTTGAGCAGTTGAACGAAGGCCGAGAACAGGCTCATACCCTCGTTCATCACGGTCCTGGCGAGGTTCAGCCCCATCTGCATCGGGCCTGGAACCACGGCGAAGTTCTGCATGAACTCAGCCTTTTCGGCCATTTCCTCGTACTCAAGGAACGCCCGGTACTCGCTCTCGGGCAAACCCAGGGTGTCGTTCAACAGCGCATAGGCGCGCATGTGGGTCGACTCCCGGTTGGCGATGGAGAGCAGCGCCATGCGTACTTCGTTGTTCTTGAAGTACGGCAGGAAGACGTCAACGTAGGAACCCCCTACGATCTGGTCCGACTGAGTGAACAGCCGGAGGATCTGGGTGATGTGGTCCTTCTCGACCGGGGTGATGGTCCCGTCCTTCCACTGGTTCACGTCACGCTGGAGCGAAGCCTCCCACTCGCCCCAGAACAGGGATTCGTGGTCGATGGCGTGATTGACGAACTCGGGGTAAAGGAAGGGTTTGTAGGTTTGGCTGTAGGTGGTCAGCCTTGGCAAGCTAGGCATTCTTCCTCCGCGTTGTAATCTTTGAGCGCCTTGCGCTCGATCTTCTGGCTGACCTTGTCGCCGCTGAAACCCGCATCAGTGCGCAGGTAGTACACGCCCTTGAGTCCCCGCTGGTACGCCATGAGGTGAACCTCGTTGACATAGCGGCGCTGGGAACCGAACGGGAAGTACAGGTTCAGGCTTTGGCCCTGGCAGATGTGCTCCTGGCGATCCGCAGCAAGGTCGACGACCCACCGCATATCCAGCTCGAAGGCGGTCTTGAAGACCTCCTTGTCGTACTCATCCAAGAATTCCAGGTGCTGTACCGACCCTTTGTGCAGGATGATCGACTGCCAGACCTCATCGGTGTTTTGGCCCAGCGCCTCAAGGACGGCCTCAAGGTGTGGGTTCTTGACCAGATGGGAACCAGCACGGGTGCGCTGGGTAAAGGCGTTCGAGCGCAGTGGCTCAATCGACGGGCTTGTCCCGCAGATCAACCCGCTGTTCGCGTTGGGAGCGATGGCCAGTAGGTGGCTGTTCCGGCGACCGGTGCCCACCATGTCGGGTGCCTCACCCCGCTCCAATGCCAACTCTTGGCTTGCAGCAATAGCGTCTGCCTGGATCTTGGCGAAGATGCGGCGGTTCATAGCCTTAGCGATCACCGACTCCCACGGCACACGCTTGCTTTGCAACAGGGAGTGGAAGCCCATGGCGCCCAGGCCAATGGCGCGCTCACGCATGGCCGAGAAGGCGGCGCGGCTCATCACATCCGGTGCGTTCTCGATGAAGAAGTCCAAGACGTTGTCGAGGAAGCGAACCCAGCGATGCACGAAGCGCGGGTCTTTGCTCCACTCTTCATGCTTCTCAAGGTTGATCGACGAGAGGCAGCACACCGCCGTGCGCTCGGCGTTGGTCGCGAGGTGGATCTCGTTGCACAGGTTAGAGCCGTGAATGCTCAGTCCCAGGGCACGCTGGGTCTCGGGCAGTCCACGGTTCGCGGTGTCGATGAAGTTGAGGTACGGCTCGCCGGTACGGAAGCGGACTTCGAGGATCGACTGCCATAGCTCGCGAGCATCCACGGTTTCAACCACGACACCCGAGTGAGGGCATCGAAGATCCCAGGTGCTACCCGCGAAAACGGCAATCATGAAGTCATCGGTGATGTTGATCGCATGGTGGATGTTGAAGCACTTGCGATTCACATCACCCCCAGTTGGGAGGCGAATGTTCAGGAATTCGCTGACATCTGGATGCGAAATGGACAGGTATCCTGCGTAGCTTCCCTTCCGAGTTTTACCCTGGCGGAAACCTTCGACCGCGCTATCTGCGATCTTGATGTGCGGCAGCGGGCCGACCGACTTGTCGGACACGGCGCGTACCTGATCCCAGTGGCCCCCTACTCCACCGCCCATCATCGACAACCAAGCCAGCTCGACTTGGTGCTGTACCAGTCCCTCACGGGTGTCCGGCACGAACGACAGGAAACAACTGATCGGGAGAGCCTTGGGCATTACGCCGGGCATCGGTGCGTTACTGAGGATGGGGCTGGAGTACATGGCCCAGCCACGGGAGACATCGTCGTAGATGTCCTGGGCGAACTGCAGGTCTCCCTTGCAGAACGCCAGCGCAGGACGCGCAAAAGCTTGTTGGAAAGTCTCACCCCCAGAAACATAAAACCCCCGCAGGAGGTCACCTGCGAGGGCTGTTAGGCGAGCATCACGCTCATTGTTCAGGGTGAGACCGTGGTAGGTCTCAAGGTGCATCTTTGACAAATACTCCGTCGATCATCTTTCCGGTTCGGTTCTTGATCTGGCCGTAGGCCGAGGCGAGGCATCGACCCAGGGACAGGCCGTGCATACGGGCCTGGATGATGAGGGTCACGACGATGTCGCCAATGGCATCCTCGATCTCCCGACGGTTGTTCAGGACAATCCCGTCGATTAACTCCATCACTTCCTCGTGAGTCTTCTCCCACTGGCTGGCTGGGGTTGCCTTCTCGAAGATGCCCCGATCCTCGGCCCATTTGATGACTGCTGCTTCCAGGCTCTCGATCATGCGGCGTCTTCCTGGGTGAACACGAAGTCACGCACGGCGCGCTCCAGGCGCAGCAGCTTCTTCTCGTACCACTCGGCCTTCTCCAAGTCCTGAATCCCGGCCTTCTTCTGGTAACGCCAGCGGTACTTGAAGGAGTTGCCACGCAGATAACCGCGCAGTTCCTCGATGGTCATCATCGAGACCATGGCCTCGAAGCACTCAATGTTTACGCCGTCCACGTCCTCAACGAGGGCACCGCGGACTGCGGCAAGAATGGGAGCGACCCTGCCTTTGTAGTGGCCAGGGTGGTTCACCATGTCGATCACGGATTCCATAGCTTCACCTTCTTAGTTTTGAAGTCGTAGTCGGACGCCCTGCAGATGCGGGCCACGCGGGCCTGAACGAGGGCTTCTTGTTCGGAGAGACCGGCCTTGGCGAATGCCTCGACGATCTTTGGCCACGCGCCCTGCACATCGAAGAAGGCGTCGTGCTTGGTCTCGTCCACGAACGGGAGGAGGATCTTGTCGGCCTTCGCCGGGCCGATCCCTGGGCAGCCCTTGTAGCCATCAGTGACGTCGCCGGTCAGGGCTTGCTGCAGGTGGTGGTAGTTGGCTTGGTGCTCAGTCACCTCGAACACGCCCAGCTCGGTTCTGTGGGTGTGGAAGTGCAGACCTGGGATGGTCTTGAGGTCTTTGTCCTTGGTGACAATGACCTTGCGACCAGTCAGCTTCGGCCATGTGGAGAGGATGCCGAGCACGTCGTCCGCCTCCAGGCCGGGGCGGATGAAAGTCTCGAAGCTCTCCTTGAGCTGTTCCTTGAGCGGCTTGAGGATCATCGGTTTGCGCTGGCCGATCCGGTTCTCCTTGTAGGAAGGGAGTACCGAGTTGCGCCAGTTGGTTTCGTCCGTCAGGGCAACGATGACGCGGTCTGCACCAATGGCATCGGCCACCTCATGCACCCGGTCGACAACCCGCAGACGGCCCTGGTCTTCCCACGCATGGAGAGTCCAAAGGCCGTCGCCCCAATGGATCGGCTCCTCCGCACCCGCTGCGATCTCATAGGCGAAGATGTCGCCGTCGATCAACGCGATGGTTTCAGTGGACATCACGACCTCCAGGGAACGGGATGATGTTGTCGCCCTGGACCACCATCGGAGGAAGTACGGTCTGCTTGAGGTCATGCAGAACCAACGCCATTGCGGCTTCGAGCATTTCCTTACTGTCCTCTGCGGAGGTCTTGTCGATGGCAGCGGACAGGCGGATCAGGTCGGTCACACGAGCGGTCACCGGGTCTTCGATGCCGCTCAAGTCAAGGTTCAATTCATCCACTGGTGGATTCCTCCAGACGTGTTAAAGCCGCCCAAGTGATTGGGAACAGCGGTTCGATGATTGAGCCGACCTCATGGGCCAGCCGTTGGATTTCCTGCTGGGCGTGTGGGTCGGTACGTTTCAGGTAGAAGTTGGCGAACGCATAGACGTTGCCGGTCCAGATCCAATTGACTTCACAGCCTTGCGGCAGAACGAAGCGGGCCTGTTCCGGGCAGACACCATCACGGATCATGTCTTCGTACAGACGGATCGCGAACTCACCGGCCATGCGGTACTGCTGACGCCACTCGTGGCTGCGCGGGTGATCACCGGCAGAGCCTTGCTTGGCCGAGCCTTCTGGCTTGCTGCGGAACACAGACGGAACGTACAGCTCAGGCGTTGAGTTGATGTAACGGCGAGACTCCTCGTTCTCCACCAGCCCCTGCTTGTGCTTGAAGCATTGGGTGCGGATCGGCACCGGAGCTTGCATTCGCAGGGTTACCGAGGTGTGGGCGAAGGGAGTCCAGTGGTTGTGCCGAGCGAGGTAGCGGATCAACCGGGCGTCTACATCCTTGAGTACGGGGTAACCGCCCAGGTCGTCGTCGATCCAATCCCATTCTGACGTCTTGTCGAAAGACACGCGGGCGGCGTTCACCACGCTCAGGTCGCTGCCCATATGATCAACGTACTGCGCTTTCAAGATTCTCCTCCGGTGTATTCCAAAAGAGCGCGGCCCGCAGGGGTCACGCGCCAATGCTTGCTGTAAACCCCATGTCCGGCATGGGTGGTGAGTAGTCCTCGGCTTGCCAGCTCGGCCACACGAAGGGAGTTCTCCCGTGCGTAGTTGCTCTGCACGGTGAACGGCTCGATGTAGGCTCGCTGCAGGACGGTCAGGGTTCTTCGATTCATCAATGGCAGTCGCTCCAATTGCTTCCGGTTTTGGCTTCGCCATCCAGCGGGCAGCGCCAGTTGAAGTCCCGGCCCGCTTGCTGGAATGCCCACACGGCTACCTCGGCAACCTCCTCTGCTATCTCCTTCCTGGCCTGGAGCTGGTACTCGTCATGGACGTGGGCCAACATTGCCCAGTCCTTACCGAACACGTATCCACGAGTGGATAGCTCCCGATACAGGTTGACAGTTGCCTGTTTAACCAACAGGGCACCGGCTGATTGCAAGAGGGTGTTGAGGGCTGCGTGGTCTGACCGGATGTGTAGGTGTCGGCCATCGATCCCGACGAGGTAGCCCCGCTTCTTCACGGCAGACGCAACGTCTTCGCGTAGCCGTTTGAGTGCGGGGGTGCGTTTCAGGAAGTTGTCTTTGAGCTTCTTCCCCTCCTTCGCACCCTTGCCAACGATCTGCCCGATCTTCTCGTCGCCCGCCCCATAGAGGTAGGCGTAGATGAAGGTCTTCGCGTTGTCCCTACTGGGCAGCCCTGCTGCCTTTTGGTTCTCCGTATGGACGTCACCTTCGAGCAGAACCTTGACGTAGGCTCCCCCGTCATACCGCGCCATGTAGTGCGCCAAGCAGCGCAGCTCAAGGCCCGAGGCGTCAGCACCGATCTGAACGAACCCAGGATCAGCGCCGAACAGAGCGCGGCACTCTTTACCAAACGGGGCGCGGATTGACGGCACCTGGGCCACGTTGGGATGGCTATGGGTACAGCGACCAGTCACGGCGCCGATTGTGTTCACCGAGCCATGGATGCGGCCATGCCGTTCAAGCTTGAGCCAAGCCTGGTTCCCTTCTGCCAACTGCCCGATGCGCTTCTCGACGAGGAACCGGCGGGCCAGTAGCTTGGCCGGTGGGTACGGCAACTTCGACAGCACCGTCTCGTCCACCTTTGGTTGCCCACTCTCGGTGAACTCCTGGGGTTTCCAGCGGTACAGCTTGGTCAGACGATCCGCGATCTGTAGGCGGCTAGCTGGGTTGAACTCCTGCAGAGCGATCTTGCAGTACGACACACCAGCCTCTATGCCCTGGGTACGGTTCGGGCGCTTCGGTGTTGCAACCCCGGCGTTCACATACCAAGGGCGGAACGCACCTTTAAGCTGGTCGTCGAGCTGTTCCCGTTCGGCCACCAGGGTGGTGTACAGAGCAGCCGCTGCCTGGGTGTTGAAGGCAAAGCCATGGCGCTCTTGCAGACCGATGATGAAGGCGAACCAGTGCTCCAGCTCGACGGCACGCTCGGCCACTTCCTTGGACAGGATCTTCTTCCACAGCGCATCGGTAACCTCGACGTCCTGCTCGCAGTAGGTCTGCATCTCAGGCGTCCAGACCTGCCAGTCGGAGGTCTTACCGAACTCACCCTTGTACACGCCGAGGCGGTGGCCCCAGGCTTCCAAGGAATGGGAGCCTCGCAGCTTCCCTGGCAGCTTGCCCTTGCGGATCAGGCCGGTATCACGGTCACCGATCTCGGGCCAGATGAGGCGGGTCAACACCAGGGTGTCCCGCAGCCGTTCGATAGGGAGGTTGAACCAGGGATACACCTGCTGGAGGGCGGGCATGTCGAACTTGATGATGTTGTGGCCGACCGCAAGGTCAGCCTCCATCAGCCAAGCGAGCCCTTCTTTTATAGGCGAGTAGCCCGGTTGGTCAGCAAAGGAGCCGCGCTCCCCGGTAGTTGCGTCCTTGATGACAAGGGAATGGACGCGGTCGAGCTGGTGTAGCAGCCCGTTTGTTTCACAGTCGAACTCAAGGGTCTTCATCTGGGCCTCTCACGGGAGTACCTATGCGCAGGTGGATAGTTAGAAATCCGGCTTTTCCTCCCAAGGAAGGTCGATGCCCTCCTGGGTGGAAGCCGGGGTGTCGTGGAAGCCGTAGTCGTCGGCGCCCTGGGCGTGCTCAAACAGGCGACCAGTGTCTTGGTCGTAGCCGAGGCTCAGGGTGTGGCCGGTTGACTGGCCGGTGTAGCGGTCCTTCAAGATGCGGAAGGTGGTGACCTGTCGTTCTTCCTCGTCCTCAGCCTGTTGGTTCCGCTCCAGGCCGAACATGAAGTACGACCAGAAGCCGATGGCACGGCTGCCCTTGAAGTGGCGGATCATCACCCTGCCCCCTTCCTCGTGAGGCTTGCCCTCAGGGGTGGACAGGTGGCTGACGAAATGGATGATGCAGCCCAGCTCGTTGGCCAAGCCCGCCATCTCCTTCATCAGTTGCTCGATGGATTCCTTCTCGTTCGAGGTGTCGGCCATCGCCGTGAGGTGGTCGAGGTAGATGTGCTTGATGCCAAGGCTGACCACCATGAAGCGGATCTTGGACTTCACCGCATCCCACTCGGTCTCGCCCCACGAGTCGTAGAAGGTGACCTTCCCTTTAAGGTTGGCCACGGATGTCTTCAACTCCTCCGGGGTCCAGCCAGCATCAGGGACGTGGAAGCGGCGACCGGCGATCTTCCCGGCGATGCGCTTGGCTGTCTCTACCGGCTTCTGTTCAAGGAAGATGACGCCGACATGCTCGCCCAGCTCGACCACATCGAAGGCGATCTGCTGGGTCATGAAGTCGGTCTTGCCCACACCAGTACCAGCGCCGATGGCGTAAAGCTCGCCCTCCCGGCGACCGTAGGTCAGCTTGGTCAGGGCCTCGAAGCACCAGGGTTTACCCCATTCGATGGGCTTCTCGACCTCGTCGAGGATGTCGTCGACGGAGACCAGCCCATCGGGCCGGTACTCCTTCGCGTTCCAGATTGCCTGGATCACCTCCTGGCCACGGCCAGCGACAAGCATGTCGTTCGGGTCTTTGAGTGGGAGGCTGGCGATCTTGGCCTTGCCCGGAGGCAGTAGCTCGGCCACCTTGATGGCGGCTTCACGCCCTGGCTCGTCCTGATCGAACATCAGGATCACTTCCTCGAACGTCAGCACCCACTCAAGGTTTTCCTTGATGGAGTTAGCTGCGCCCTGGGCACCATTGGGGATGGACACGACGGGCCACTTGTTCCCCTGGAGCTGACTCACGGTGAGGCAGTCGATCTCACCTTCGGTGATGACCAGCTTCTTACCGCCCTCACCCCACAGGTGCTGGCCGAACAGTGCTACACCTTTGAACTTGCCCCTGGTGGTGAAGGACTTATCAGCGAACCGTACCTTCTGGGCGATCACCTCGCCCTCGGTGTTGCGATACGCCGCGACTTGGACGGTCTGTTCTTTGAACTCACCGATGAAGTAGCCGAACTTCTTGCAGGTCTCCTCTGTGATCTTGCGTTTGCTTAGTGCCCGGTATTCACCGAAGGGCACCAGTTCCTTGACTGCTGCCACTTGCTTACCTCTCGGGGCTGGGTCCGACGCCTCCTCGTTGAAGTTCTTCCCGCATGAGAAGCACTTCCCCCAACCTTTGTCGTTGATGGAGTAGGCGTCAGAGGATTGGCCACAGGGACACGGCAAGTGGGTTTGCACCCACTCGCTCATACGGTATCGCCGGTCTCGGTGGTGATCAGGTTGCGGATGTTCTGGGCCACGTTCTTAGCGGCTTGCGCCTCTGCCATCAGGGTGAGGTTGAACTGCTGCAGACGATCAATTTCCTGGGTGTTCTGGTCGACCTTCACGTTGTTAAGGGAGATCAGTTGCTCCAGTTGGTCCAGGGTCCGAGCGAAGGACTTGAGAATTTTCTTGAGCTGTACCATGCGGGCCTCCTTATGCGCGGCGCTTCTGGGCTTTCAGGGAGTAGCGGGCATAGCGCTGGCCGGTCAGGTTGTTGTGTTCCATCACGGACACAATGTCGTAGCCGCGTTCCTTGAGGTCAGCGATACGGCGCGGCAACGCCATCACGCCGAAGTCCATCAACGCACTGCGCTGGGTGATCGAGTGACCGGCGCGGAGGTGGTTGAGGATCAGCTCGCATTGAGGGGACAGAGCACGGATTTGGGTGTGGGTCATGGGTTTCTCCTCACAGTTGTCGTGGGTCTTGAAAAGAAAACCCCGGCAGCGCTGGGCATACCGGGGCGGGTCTTCCATACCTGTGTGGTAATCAGGTCAGATGTACTTCAAAGCCTGGATATACGGGGCTTCCGGGTACTTCGGCTTCACCTGCTTCTCGAACCAATCCTTCACGGAGAAGCACGGGCAATCCTTCGGCGGCGCACCTGTCTTGCGGATCAGGTCGCGGTGTCCACCGATGGTCTTGATCGAGGGGAAGCGCTCAAGCAGGGACAGCACCAGTTCTTCCAGGGCTTTCCACTGCTCGGGGGTGTAGTTGTCTTGAGCTTTGCCGTTGGCGTCGAGGCCACCAGCCAAGCAGATGCCGATGCTGCGCTTGTTCCAGCCAGGGCCGCAGTCACCTACGTGAGCACCTGCCTGGGCCAGCGGACGGCAGCGGTGGCCCTTCTCGTCTGACTCAACGGTGCCATTGCGGCGGATTACAAAGTGATAGCCGCAGCCCAGCCAGCCACGGGCGCGGTGCCATTTGTCGATGTCGACGGCACCGATGTCCGCAGTCGCCTTGGTTGCGGCGGTGTGGATGATTAGGGTGTCAATCTCTCGGTTCATTTCTTCTTAACTCGGGCGTTCTCCAGGGCAGCCCAACGATCCGCGCTATATGACTCAGCGAGCCACGCCTCGGGGATGGACTTGTCGGCGTAAAGGAACCCGTACTTCTCGCACCACATGGCGTATGTGGTCTTGCTGTTCTTGCTGATGCGGGTACGGGAGTTGGAAAAGACGAAGCGCACGTCCAGGCCGGGGTGCTGCTCCTTGATGATCAGGTGTTTTTGGCGGTCTTCGACGACGAATCTGCCCTTGGTCTCGACGATGATTCCATTCGGCAGTATCCAGTCGGGGGTGTACTTGGCTTCGCGGGCGGGTTTGACGTAGCGGATCTGTTCGGTTTCGTACTGAACCTCGATGCCGTGGGCATCCAGTTCTCGGGCGATCTTCTCCTCAAGCCCCGACCGGAAGCCGAGCCGAAGCCCGGCCTCTCGGGGAGCTGCCATCAGAAGTCCTCGTCGTCAGCCGGTGCGGAGCTGCCTTCGTCATCGGAGGCAAAGCCGTTATCTGCTGCTGCATCGTCAGCCTCGAAGCCCTCCTCCTCACCGAAGCCGTAGCTGTCAGCCGAACCGCCTTGACCACCAGCCACCAGTTCGATGATCTGCGCAGCCTTGAGACGCAGCGAGACACCGGCCCCGATCAGCTTGGTGTAGAACGGCACGATCTCGAACGAGACCTTCACCTTGCTCCCACCCCAGACACCCTTCACTTCTGCGGGCTTGCCTTTGGCGTCGAACAGCGCTGGCTTCTGGGTGAACTCTTTGCCATCACGGGTCTTGCCGGTGGCTTTCAATTTGAAGTTGACCAGCACGTCGCCGGTATCTTCGTCAATTTCGTAAGGCGCATCGGCCTCTTTGATCTTGCCCTTGTTCTCCTGCTGCGCTTTCTCCAGGGCCTTGGTCATCATGGCGTCGATGAAGCTCTGAACATCAGCGATGCGCTTGCCCTTGGAGTCGGTGATTACCGAGTCAGGCGACAGGCGCAGCTTCACCTTGTACTCCCCCTCAGGGTTGAACTTGGTGTCCGGCTCGACGAGGTGGGGGTAGATGGCAACGCCAACCTGGGTAACGTAACGGGGATTGCGGGCTTTCTTTTCTGTCATTCAGTGGTCCTCACAGTTGTCGTGGGTTCAATGCATGGGTGGATAGTTAGTGGCGATAGAAGTCCTCAAGGGCTTCAACGTCGTAGCCCTCGCTGGCCAACTCCATTGCCAGATCCAGAGGGATCGGCATGTCCTCACTCCAAAATTCAATTGCTCGTTCAAGTGCGCTCATGAAGTTCTCCTCGTGATCTGGTGGGTGGGCGGTCTTCCATACCTGTGTGGTAATCGCCTCAGGGGTGGAGCCAGCACGGTCTTCCATACCTGTGTGGTAATTGCTGGCTCCTTTACACGCTCGCAACCTATGCGTTAGTGGATAGTATCAGGCAAAAAAGAACGCGGACTCCAGCACCAAAGCCAAATCCAAGTTGCCTTTCTGGGGTAGCGGATCAAGCTCTGATCCTTCGGGGAGCTGTCGCTCCAGCTCTCGCTTGAAGTCTTCCAGCACATCCTCCTCATACATGATGACGAACTCCTCCCTCAGGAACCGGGCCAGTGCCCAGGCGTTCCCCGCATGTGTGCCGTAGCTGTCGTGGATCAGGGAGAACGAACGCATTCCCTCGTTCCAGCAGCGGCGGACAGTGGCCCGCATATGGCTGGCGTCCATCGAGTGGACCCAGTTCGGGCTGATCCCGTTGGCTTGCTTGTTCCGATCCAGCTCGGTGGTCGGGCTGACTGCCACGGTCAGCAGGTGACGACTACCCCCGAAGGTCAGGTCGATCCGCTCGGTCAGCATCTTCGGATACGCCTGGAGAACCACCAGGTTGTCCGGGGTGTTCCAACGTACCGGCAGTCCCTCCTTCGCGGCCAGACGCGCAGCCTTCTGCAGCCAGTCCATTGCCTGACGGGCAGCGACTACCACCTCACCGACACACTCCCAGATCAGCTTGCCCATGTACTCAGCGGCGGACCAGCCAGAGCCTTCCCATGGGAACTCCTTGCCAGCCTTGAGTTTGTACGGCATGACCGTGTCCTCGAACACCTGGGTCTTGAAGCCGAACTCTTTTGCACCGTAAGCCAGCGTCATCACCGGGCGTTTGCACACCTTGCGGTTGATGCCGTGCTTGAGCCAGCCCTGAGCCAGCTTCGCCAGCTCCTCGTCCTGGCCCACGGCGTCCGCCTCAACCCGAAGGATCACGCGGTCAGCCACCTTCTGGTAGATGTCCGCTGGTTTCTCCTGGGGAACGAGGTTCACCGCCTCGCCACCGATGGGGTCACGTAGCATGGCCGAGAAGTTTTGCAGCCCGTTGCACGATCCATCCATGGCGATGGGCAAGGTGGACAGGTAGCCGTAGCCCTCGCGCTTGAACTCTGCCCACTCGATGCAGAACGCCAGGAACTGAAACGGTTTGTCTGCCTTGGCCCACAGCGTATGGCTGTACGGATCAGCGGCACACGCCAGGATCTCAGCCTCGCGCTCCTCGACCCACTTCACGCGGGCTTCGAGGGACACCTTGTCGTAGCCGTAGCTGTTCGCACCGTGGATGGCCAGCCAGTGGGCGCCCTCCTCGTCGTTGATCGCCACTGCGTTGGCAAACTCCAGCAGCCCCTTCGCAATGTCGCTGCCCTGAGGGTTCAGGAACATCGGCACGGCATAGGCCCGGCCACGGAAGTCGAACTGGTGGGGGAAGTACAACTCCTCCTCGTGCTCGAACATCTCTGCGATCATCAGCACCTTGGCGAACTGCAGACGCAGCGACTTGAGCTTGGCGTTGGACGCATAGATGTCCGTGGCTTCGCGCTTCCACTCCTTAAACTGGCGGACCTGATCCTCCGACCACTCCTCACGAGGCAGCTCCTGCTCAAGGAACAGGGGCTTCGCGGGAAGCGGCAGATCATCAGCCGATGGGATACCACCGACGGTCGAGCCGTTGTTCCAAAGGTTGCGGACAACATCCAGCACCCTGGTGTTGATCGCCCAGGCCGTGTGCTGCATGGCGTTGATCGCATCGTAGACCTCGGGCATGTCGTGCTCGGCCAGCTCCTCCAAGTAACCCTTCGAGTGGGTCTTGACCAGGGCCAGTCGACGTACACGCGGGGTCCAGTAACCGCCCTCGAACGGTGAAGTCCAGGGGCGTGGCGGGATGATGGTGGGCAGATACACCGGGGAAAGAGCTTCGCAGCGATTGTTCTCCTCGTTGATCCAGGCGATGGTCTCAGGGGTGGCCTCGATGGCTACCTCCTGGCGCTTCACGTCCACGGTGCGGGTGACTTTCTGAATCAGGCCGGTGGTCTCGGTCATGATCTCGATCAGCTTGGAGCCGACCAGCAGGGACTCACGGGCGGTCCACTCCTGCCACGCGATGTTGCGGGACTCCATGTTGTGCAGCATGGTCAGCCGCTGACGGCGGTAGCTGCTGCCGTTCACGCGCTTCTCGCGCTTCACCAGCCAGTCGTGGGTTTTCTTGTCAGCTTTGGCGAACTCGCGGAAGGCCAGCTCGTCCTCGATCAGGGACGCTACACGGCGAGCCAGGGGAACCAGCAGATCGCCCTTCGCTACACCGTCGAGCACCACCCGTGCGGTGATGAGGGCTGCGGAATCAGGTTCGATCTGTTTGAGGAGGGGGTATGCGCTGTGCTTACGGCCAGCCTTGCCAGCTTCGCAGCTCTCGATGAACTGGCGGATGCCGTCAGCGATCTTTGCAACTGAGGAGTTCATCAGACGGCGGACGGAGCGGACGCTGGTTTCCTGACCACGCTCCCTGGACTTAGCGATCTCGGACCAGTGACGGTCCACGCCCATGCCCCTCATCTTCTCCTCAAGTTCAACCTGTCGGTCGAACTTCTGTTGCCACTCTTGGTTGTTCTCAATCTCCTGAATCAATTCATTAGTGATGATAGGAATCATCTATAAGTTCTCTCTGATAGTTGGCTTTGAGAAGTCAGGGAGAACACCCCTCCGGGTGCTCCAAGACTGTGTGGTAATTGCCAAGCAGGTGGTCAGAGAGCCGTGACGACACAAACCACTCGATTCCTGTGTCGAGCGGTATGAATTAGTTGCGATAGTGGATAGTTACAGGCAAAAGAAAACCCGGAGCGTGCCGGGTTTATTGATTCGCTAACGTATAGTTGGATGCAAGACCTTTTAAGTCCCATGCGTCTACCAGTTTCGCCATTCGGGCAGTAGCGCGGTGAATCAGAGGGTGGAAATATATACATCCCTTCCCGGTGAAGCAAGGACGCATTAGTGTTTTTCCAGACAAAATCGTACCGCCACTGAAAATAAAAAAGCTCCGTAAATCATGGATCTACGAAGCTTCTCTATGGCTCTCACGGAAGTCGCCGCTGAAAGAGCGCCTCAGAACTGAGAATCGTCGATAAAACCCTGCATATCGGGCTACCGCGCCCTTGGGACGCCAGTCGCGAATGAATGAGAAAGGCAATCTTCGACCAGGCTCATCTATTATCAGAGTTGGGCTATTGTGGTTTCGCAATGCACCTCCAAGCGCATATCCTTGTCCTGATATGAAATCCGTTCGGCCTGGTGTCGGCATTTGTGCTGCAGCATTTAAGGTTTGTTAATGAAGACGTCTACGAAGCCCTCACCCAATATTCCACAGCGCGGAGAGCTGACACCCAGCTCCCTGGACTTTCCCGTGGTTGGTATCGGCGCGTCTGCCGGCGGCTTGCAGGCGATCAAGTCATTTTTCGAACACATGCCCCATAACAATGGCATGGCCTTCGTCGTCATCCTTCATTTGTCGCCTGACCATCGAAGCATCGCCGACCGGATCATTCAGGAGGTCACCAAAATGCCGGTGCGGCAGGTGACTGAAACCGTCGCGATCGAAAAAAACACGGTTTACGTCATTTCCCCTGCCCACAGCCTGGCCATGAACGATGGCTACATTTGCGTGACGCCGTCCGATCGCAAGCCCGGGCTGCACACCGCTATCGATCTGTTTTTTCGGGACTTGGCCGACGTGCACAAGGAGCGCGCCTTTTGCCTGGTGCTTTCGGGCACCGGTTCTGACGGTGCGGTGGGCCTTTCGAGGATCAAGGAGCAAGGCGGTGTGACATTGGTCCAGGCGCCGGAAGATGCCGAGTTCGACGGCATGCCCCGCGCCGCCATCGACACGCAAATGGTCGATTTGGTGCTGCCCGTCGTAGAGATGCCACAAAAGCTCATGGAGCTATGGCGCAACTCGCAAGCCATCACCCTGCCCACCAGCAACGACCCCGATTTCAGGATTATCGCTCCTCCTACCGAACGGGATGCCGTTGTCGCCGAGCAAATGCTGCAGGACATATTGCTGCAATTGCGTGCCGGAACCGGCCACGATTTCAAGCACTACAAACGCGCAACAGTACTGCGTCGAATTGAGCGCCGCCTGCAAGTCACAGCACAGCCAGACCTGGCCTCGTACTACGAATACCTGCAAGCACACCCGGAAGAAACCAAAGCCTTGCTGGGCGACATGCTGATCGGCGTGACCAATTTTTTCCGCGACCGCGAGGCATTTGAAGCACTGGAACGCGACGTCGTGCCCAACCTGCTGAAATCGCTGCAAGACGAACTGCCTCATCGAGAAGAAATTCGTGTCTGGTCGGCCGGTTGTTCCACCGGCGAAGAAGCCTACAGCCTGGCGATTCTGCTGGCAGAGCAAATGACACTGGAGGCCAGCGCTGCCAAGCTGCAGGTTTTCGCCACCGACATCGATGATCGGGCCATCGCTTTCGGTCGCAATGGCGTCTATCCCGAAGCGATCATCACCGATGTTCCCCCTGCGCGCATGCGCCAGTATTTCACCCATGAAAATCAACACTATCGTGTCCGCAAGGAAATCCGCGAAAAGGTGCTGTTCGCCAAGCACAGCCTGTTGCTCGACCCGCCGTTTTCGCAAATTGACTTGATCGTATGCAGGAACCTGCTGATTTATCTCGATCGCGAGGTTCAGCGAGACATCATGCAGATGTTTCATTTTGCCCTTCGACCAGGCGGCTATCTGTTTCTGGGCACATCGGAATCTGCTGACGGCTGTCTGGACCTGTTCACCCCCGTGGACAAGCGCAATCGCATTTTCCGCGCCAAGAGTGTCTCGACCAATACGCGTCGCACGCCGACCATGCCCCGTGGTGGCTACGCGCGGACCACCGTTGCCACCAGTCCGGTAGAAACGGTGGTCAAGCGCAAGGTTTCTTTCGCTGACATCCACCTCAGAGCGCTGGAAAAAGCCGCCCCACCGAGCATCATTGTCGATACCAACGCCAATATCCTGCACCTGAGTGAAGGCGCCGGGCGTTTTCTGCGCTATGTGGCCGGGGAAATATCGCGCAATCTCCTGACGCTGGCCCACCCCGACCTGCGCCTGGAAATTCGCACCACACTGTTCCAGGCCCAACAAACCGGCGCGGCGGTCACGTCGCGCAAAATCCGGATGGAACGCGAACAGCGCAAGTTCCTGGTCGACCTGACTGCGCATCCCTACAAGGATGATGCAACCGAAAACGAGTATGTGTTGGTGATCTTCGAAGAGCGCGAGGTCAACCCGCATGAGCCGGTCGATGTCGCCGCCGACCCGATGAAAAACCAGGTATTGACCAACCTTGAGCACGAACTGCAGCGCACCAAGCTGCATTTGCAGGAGACGATCGAACAGTCCGAAGTGTCCAGCGAGGAACTCAAGGCCTCCAACGAAGAAATGCAGGCCATCAACGAAGAACTGCGTTCGGCCACCGAAGAGCTGGAGACCAGCAAGGAAGAGCTGCAGTCGATCAACGAAGAGTTGCTGACGGTCAACTACGAACTCAAGACCAAAGTTGAAGAAACCGACAAGATCAACGACTACCTCACCAACCTGATTGCTTCGACTGACATTGCCACGGTGTTTGTCGACCGCAACATGCGTATCCGCTGGTTTACACCGCGGGCCACGGACATATTCAGCATGTTGCCCGTCGATACCGGGCGCTCGCTGATGGACATCACCCACCGGCTGGACTATCCGGAGATGGCCGAAGATGCAGCGACGGTATTCGACTCGCTAAACATGATCGAGCGGGAGATCAGCAGCAACGACCAGCGCTGGTACATCGCGCGCCTGCTGCCCTACCGTTCCAGTGAAGATCATATCGACGGTACGGTACTGACCTTCATCGACATCACCAAGCGTCGTGCCGCCGAAGACGAACTGCGCCTCGGTGAAGAGCGCATGCGTCTTGTGGCTGAAAGCACCCACGATTTCGCGATCATCCTGCTGGATATCAACGGGATGATCACCGACTGGAACACCGGTGCCGAGCTGATTTTCGGCTACAAGAAAAGCGAGGTGCTTGGTGCTTTTTACGACCTTATCTTCACTCCCGAGGACCGGGCCGAGGCAATCCCCGAATCGGAACTGCGTGCAGCGCGCGAGCACGGGCGCGGCGAAGATGAGCGCTGGCACCTGCGCAAGGATGGCAGCCGCTTCTATTGCAGTGGTGAAGTCACGTTACTCATGGGTGACAGTCTACAAGGGTATGTGAAAATCGCCCGCGACCTGACCGGCCACAAACGCATCCACGACGAGCAAAGTCAGCAATTGGCTGAGACCCAAACGAACAGCCATCTCAAGGATGAGTTTTTCGCGGTGATGTCCCACGAACTCAAGCATCCGCTGAACCTCATCCAGCTCAACGCCGAACTGCTGCGTCGACTGCCAATGACCAAAACCGCCGGCCCGGCCATGAAAGCGGTCAACACGATCTGCGACGCCGTCTCCAGCCAGGCGCGCATCATCGATGACCTGCTGGACGTCGCCCGGGTGCGCACTGGCAAACTCAAGCTTAAAAGGCAGGCGGTGGACCTGGGAAGAATGCTGCAGGATGTGCACACCGTGGTGATCAACGACCAGCATCCGTGCACCGTTACCCTGAAAGTGCCGCAGCCACCGGAACCGCCGCTGGTGATTGATGCCGACCCTACTCGCCTGGAACAGATCATCTGGAACCTGGTGAACAATGCGCTGAAATTCACGCCCAGGGATGGTTGCGTCGAGCTGATTGCCCAGCGCGTCGAAAACATGGCACAACTGGACGTGATCGACAGCGGCGTTGGTCTTGAGCAGGGCAACCTGCATAAGGTTTTCGACCTGTTCAGCCAAGCGCAGAGCCAACATAACGCCCATCATCGCGAAGGCCTCGGCATCGGTCTTTCGCTGGTGCGACAACTGGTTGAGGCCCACGGCGGCTCGGTGAGCGTGCACTCCGAAGGCATGGGACGCGGCTGCACCTTCACCGTCCGCCTGCCACTTTGCCAGTCTCACCAGCACACTGACGACCAGCCCAAGGTGTCGAATGAGTCAGGGCGCCTGCTTGGCCAAAAGATCATGCTGGTAGAAGACTCCCAGGACGTGATGGAAGTCCTGCAAATGTTGCTGGAGATGGAAGATGCGCATGTGGAGGCCTTCAGCGACCCGTTATTGGCGCTTCAGGCGGCGAAGGATGGCAATTATGACGTGATTATTTCGGACATTGGCATGCCGGTCATGAATGGCCACGAATTCATCCAGGCCATTCGCCAGATCGCTCATCTGAAACACACACCAGCCATTGCCCTGACGGGTTATGGCACCGCCAATGACCAGAAAAAAGCCAGGCAATCGGGCTTCAATTATCACGTCAGCAAACCGGTTTCACATGATGACTTCATCGACATCATTGGCGAAGCGTGCACGGCGCGGCCTTATTGAGTGACCCGCGGATTGGAAACAACCTGCAGCAGTCGACATCACCGACTGCTGCAGGTCGGCAATAACCGGCTTTCTCGCAGACAATAAAAAACCCCGTAGATCATCGATCTACGGGGTTGATTATTAGTGGAGGCCGAGGTCGGAATCGAACCGGCGTAGGCGGATTTGCAATCCGCTGCATAACCATTTTGCTACTCGGCCTCAAAACATTTGCTGTCAGTAGCGCGACATCAAATGTGTACAAACTTGGAGCGGGAAACGAGACTCGAACTCGCGACCCCGACCTTGGCAAGGTCGTGCTCTACCAACTGAGCTATTCCCGCGTCTTGGTGTGGCGCATTCTATAGAATCCAGAAGCCCCGTCAACCCCTTGATTCAAAAAAGTTTTATTTCTTTTCAACGTCGGTCTTCAGATGCGGCCAGGCAGCCCGCAGGTACTGGACCATGGACCACAATGTCAGGCCGGCAGAGACCATCAGCAAGGCATAACCCAACAGAACCCAGAAGCTGAAGTCCGACGGATTGGCCAGCAGAATCACCAGCGCCAGCATTTGCGCGGCAGTTTTCCATTTGCCCAGGTTCGACACGGCTACGTGAGCACGAGCGCCGAGTTCGGCCATCCATTCCCGCAGGGCCGAGACAACGATCTCACGACCAATAATGACCGCAGCCGGCAGCGTGAGCCACAGGTTGCCGTGTTCCTGCACCAGCAGCACCAGCGCAACGGCCACCATCAGCTTGTCCGCAACGGGATCCAGAAAGGCCCCGAATGGCGTGCTTTGCTCCAGCCGGCGAGCGAGATACCCGTCCAGCCAGTCTGTGGCGGCAGCAAATGCGAAGACCGAGGCAGACGCCAGGTAACTCCAGTGGTAAGGCAGATAAAACAGCAAAATGAAGATCGGTATGAGCAGGACGCGTAGAACGGTAATCAGATTAGGGATATTCATCGGCACAACTGGCTACGAGGTGAGGGGGCATTCTACTCGCTGTGCAGATTTGCATAAATCAACTCTGCAAGCTTTTTACTGATCCCGGGAGCTTTGGCGATCTCTTCGATGCTGGCACGAGACAGCTCCTGCAATCCACCAAAATGTTTCAATAAATCGCGACGGCGTGTCGGCCCTACTCCGGCGACGCCTTCAAGCGTAGACGTTCGGCGGGTTTTGCCACGTCGGGCGCGGTGCCCGGTAATGGCGAAACGGTGGGCTTCGTCACGTATCTGCTGGATCAAATGCAATGCAGGAGAGTCACCGCGCAAGGTGAATTCGTGGGCGGCATCGTTGAGGTACAGCGTTTCGAAACCCGCCTTGCGCGTTGCGCCTTTGGCGACACCCAGCAGGATCAGGTCAGGCACCGCCAGTTCGTTGAGCACGTCACGCGCCATGGACAACTGCCCTTTGCCGCCATCGACCAGCAGAATGTCCGGCAGCTTGCCCTCCCCGTCCTTCAGCTTGCTGAAGCGCCGCGTGAGTGCCTGATGCATCGCCGCGTAGTCATCGCCTGCGGTGACGCCTTCGATATTGTAGCGACGGTAGTCGGCCTTGATCGGCCCTTCAGGACCGAATACCACACACGATGCCACCGTCGCTTCGCCGCTGGAATGGCTGATGTCATAGCACTCCAGGCGCTGCGGCGGCTCGTCCAGTTTCAGCACGTCGGCCAGCGCATCGAAGCGCGCCGTAATGTGCTGACGATTGGCCAGACGTGCGCCCAGGGCCTGTTCGGCATTCGTCACCGCCAATTGCTGCCAGCGCGCTCGCGTGCCACGCACCCGGTGACTGATGGTCAGCTCGCGACCACGAAGCTCTTCGATGGCTGCAATCAGTGTCGGGAAGTCTTCATGAACCACGTTGACGATCAATTCGCTCGGCAAGTCGCGCTCAGGACTGCTGATGAAGTACTGGCCAAGAAACGCCGCCATGACCTCAGACACGTCTTCTTCAATACCGACTTGCGGGAAGAAGTTCTTGCTCCCCAGTACCCGCCCGCCACGCACACTGATCAAGTGGACGCAGGCGCCCCCCGGATTGACGAACGCCGCGATCACATCGACGTCACCGCTTCCGCCTTCCATGCTCTGCTGATCCTGAACCCGTCGCAGCAGCGCGATCTGGTCGCGCAACTCGGCGGCGCGCTCGAACTCGAGATTGATCGCCGCTTCTTCCATGCCGGCGGACAACTCATCGGCCAGCGCATTGCTGCGGCCTTCGAGAAACATCACCGAGTGCCGCACATCTTCGGCGTACACCTCAGGTTCCACCAACCCGACACAGGGTGCCTTGCAGCGCTTGATCTGATACTGCAAACAAGGACGGGTGCGATTCTTGTAGTAGCTGTCTTCGCACTGGCGAACGAAAAACGCCTTTTGCAGCAGGCTGAGGCTTTCGCGAATGGCCCCTGCGCTGGGATACGGGCCGAAATACTTGCCCTTGGCTTTTTTCGCGCCCCGATGAATGCTCAACCGCGGGAACTGGCCGTCCGAGAGAAAAACGTAAGGGTACGATTTGTCGTCGCGCAGCAGGATATTGTACGGCGGGCGCCATTCCTTGATCAGCGTCTGCTCAAGCAACAGGGCTTCGGTTTCGTTGGCGGTGATGGTCGTTTCGACCTGGGCGATTCGCGCTACCAAGGCTGCGGTCTTGGGCGCGAGTCCGGTTTTGCGAAAGTAGCTCGACAGGCGATTTTTAAGATTCTTGGCCTTGCCGACGTAGAGCAGGCGTGCATCGCTGTCGAACATGCGATACACACCCGGACGCCCACTCACGGTTGACAGGAAGGCGCCTGGATCAAAGGAATCGGTCATTTTTACTCAGAGACTGGCATCGACCATGCCGTGACGTACCGCCAACAGCGTCAACTCGACATCACTGCTGATCGAAAGCTTTTCGAAGATGCGGTAACGATAGGTATTAACGGTTTTAGGCGACAGGCACAACTTGTCGGAAATGATTTGTACTTTCTGGCACCCGACGATCATCAAGGCGATCTGGATTTCCCGCTCGGACAAGGCATCGAACGGTGAATCGTTGGTCGGCTGGAACGACTTGATCGCCAGTTGCTGGGCGATTTGCGGGCTGATGTAACGTTGACCGGCGAAGACCAGGCGGATGGCCTGAACCATTTCCGGCAAACCGGCGCCCTTGGTCAGATAGCCTGCCGCACCTGCTTGTAACAGCCGTGTCGGGAACGGGTCTTCCTCGCACACCGTGACTGCAACGACTTTGATGTCCGGATGGCTGCGCAACAGTTTGCGAGTGGCTTCGAGGCCGCCGATGCCAGGCATTTTGACATCCATCAACACCACATCGGGCTTGAGCTCGCGCGCCTTGAGCAGGGATTCTTCACCTGATTCAGCCTGGCCGACCACTTGCAGGCCATCGATGTCAGCCAGCATTCGTGTAATGCCTGTACGCACGAGATCATGGTCATCGACTACTAGCACCCTAATCAAGCAGACACCTCGCGATATGGTCTTATTGGGTTGCCGACACCTTAGCAAAAAGCATGTGGCAGACCTAGCGGAAAGCAGCATATAAAAAGTTTCAATACATCTTGAAAGGCTTGTGGCATACGCGTTTCAGCGATGCGGGCGCGGAACGTTTCGCTGCATCCTCAGGAAACAGTCATCCGTACCCACCACTTGTAGTCCTTTTCTTTCATACAATGCCCGTGCCGGATTGTTTTCAAACACGGTCAAGCGCAATGCCGGACGTCGTTCCACGCACGCCAGAGCAAAAACCTGGTCGATCACCCAGGATCCCGCCCCCTGCCCCCGAAATGCTTCGCCAATGTGCAATTCGCGGATGTACAAAGCCCTGGCGTCTCGACTCAAGCTGACATACCCGAGCCGAACGTTGTCACTCACGATCAAACGGTTGTCACGCCCCGCCCAAGCCACATCGAACGCTTCGTCTTGCCACAACAGATTGTGCTGAATGTAATAGCGCAACAGGTTGCTGCAGGTCAGGTTGCGCGCATATTCGAGGTCACGTTCGTTGGCTGTTTGCCATTCAAGCTTCATCGAACCTCCGTGACTGCTTTGGCGGCCGGTGCACTTCTTCAATGTGGCAGCGAGTTGTTTCGATCATGACGTCTGGTTCATCCTGGCGAAGCGGTTTTATGGCTCAAACGCGAAGTGTGTCACAACCTCAGGGCTGCTCAACCGATAGAAAGCGCCAGTGATGAGCAATAGCATTTTCTGATTGAATCCTCGCACCGGCCTCTAGTAAGCTCGGTGCATCCATTGGAGTCAGACCATGTCAAACGCCCTTTCACAGCTTTCCTCCGCCAGCGCCCTGCGCTCGGTCGCGGCTGCCCGGGTGAACGACGTTTGCGCTCCGATCAACTTTTATTTTGGGTATTGGTTTAGCCACTGGCGCGCCTGATACCCACACGGCGCCCACTTCAAACGGGTCGCCACCAGAGAATTCTCAACCCCCGGTCGGCCTCCCGACCGGGGGTTTTGTTTTTTCAGCCCCACTAATTTTTGCGACATACCAGACACTCAGAGGATCCAGAACATGAACTACGCCACTTATTACCGTTACGACAGTTTTACCGCCTGGCGATTTACCACCCTCCGCTCGGGACAGCCTGCCGCCTCCGATCGGTCACCCACAGGTGGCAAGCACACACACGTAGCCAAACCGGCCAATTGTCGAACACCCCAGTAGGGCCGAGTGCGCGGGAATGAACCCGCCGCCCGCCCAGGAAGCCTGAACATGAATTCGTCCGTCTCTGCTCTGCCACTGTCCACCCTGAGTCCGGCCAATGAGGCAATGACCCTGCGTCTGCCCAGCTCATTGCAGCTCAAACAGCAATTGCCGCTTACCAATGCCCTGACCCAACAAGTCGCTGCCCACCGCCAGGCGGTTCGCGCGATTCTCAATGGCGAAGACTCTCGCCTGCTGGTCATAGTTGGCCCCTGCTCGATTCACGACCCACAATCGGCGCTCGAATACGCTGGCAACCTGGCCCGCCTGGCGGCCGACGTCAGCGATGAAATGCTGCTGGTGATGCGCGCCTACGTTGAAAAACCCCGCACCACAGTCGGCTGGAAAGGCCTCGCGTACGATCCGTACCTCGATGGCAGCGACGACATGGCCGCCGGCCTGACCTTGTCCCGCGAACTGATGCGCGAAATGCTCCAACTGGGTTTACCGGTGGCCACTGAGCTGCTGCAACCGATGGCAGCCGGTTACTTCGATGACCTGCTCAGCTGGGTCGCCATCGGCGCCCGCACCACTGAGTCGCAAATCCATCGGGAGATGGCCAGCGGTTTGAGCATGCCGGTCGGTTTCAAGAACGGCACTGACGGTGGTGTAGCCGTGGCCAGTGATGCCATGCGCTCGGCCGCCCATCCGCACCGGCATTTCGGCGTCGACAGCCAGGGACATCCCGCGATCATCCAGACCCCGGGCAACGCCGATACGCATCTGGTTTTGCGCGGTGGCCATCATGGACCGAACTACGACCGCACCAGTGTGGCCAAGGTGCACAACGACTTGACCAGGTTGAAAATCCCCGCACGGATCATGGTCGATTGCAGCCACGCCAACAGCAGCAAAGACCCGCTGCGCCAGCCCGCGGTGTTCAACGACGTACTGGAACAACGCCTGCAAGGTGACCGCTCGCTGATCGGCATGATGATCGAAAGCCATTTGTTCGAGGGTTGCCAGCCACTGAGTGCGTCGTTGAAATATGGCGTGTCGATCACCGACGGCTGTTTGGGGTGGAACGGGACGGAAGAACTGCTGCGACAGGCAGCACGACGCCTGCGCGCGCAGCGCACCAAACCGTAACCGGCCCGTCGTTCACCAACCAGTCTTCACGTCCGACTGGTTGGTGACCAGCACCTCTAGGCGCGCACCTGTACCGTCATCACGGCTGACTGCTGACTGACATCGTCAAGTCGCTCAACTGAGTAGGCAATCCGGATCGTCGTGTCCCGATGCTCCCGCCAGAATCTGTACGGCACGATGAACACCAGTGGCTCGCCGACCATTTCCCTGGTTATCTCGCGGTCATCGCGATGATTGAAATAGTCGCCATCGCACTTCAGGTACACCAACTCGCCTTCTTCAACCCGAGCGTCATTGATCACGACGGTAATGCCATCGATCGCAGCCTGCAGGTCCAGCCTGCCCTCATCAGCCTCAAGCACCAACGGTGGCAAAAGAGGCTGGCGCGACAGCGGCCCGATCAGCAATTGAACCGATTCAGAGTATCGAGGGGCGTGACCTGTTTGCTGGACGCAATAGCTGAGCGTCACGTTGCTCCCCAGATTGGGAGCGATACAGTCCGGGTGGATCCAGAAGGACAGCTCACTGCCCACGGCAAATGACTCGACCTTCAGCGTATCGTTGAAACTCGCTTGCGCAGAAATACCAGCCCAGGCCAACAGGATTCGATCGCCTTCGGCCATCCGGGCATAGGGCCTGATCGTGACGAGAATGCCTTCGGGCACGCGATCAGGGTCGATCGTCCCGCCAACGGCATCGACCGCAATCGGTGGCAGCAAATCCGGATTGACGTCGCCCACGTCCAGCTGCAAACGCGATGAGTTCACGGGCACCGCGCGCCCGGCACGTTGCAACGTATGGAAAACTTCCAGGCTTCCCCCGTCGAGTGCCGCGATGTGCACCGCCGGCACGACGAATACCACGTCGTAGCCAACCTGTTCTTCGCTGACAAACCGAGTCATCTGATGCTTGTATACAAGCCCTTCGACGTCCAGGCCCTCCCAGTTCAAAAGCAATTTGTCGCCACAGGCCATGCCCGGATACGGCTTGATCCTGACGACGGCACGTTTTTGAAAGGGGTCGAGTACCGCGTTTTCCACCGGCTCAAGCAACGGTGGCGGTAATAAATGCAAGGAAATGCTTGCTTCGTGAGAGGTCATTTGAGGGTTCCGATCCGTGGAATCAGCGTCACCTTGGGGTCAAGGCAACCAACGGAGCCTATTGAACCCGATGCCAGCCATTTGCGATGCCGGAGATCGTCTTTGCAGGAGAGGAAAAAGGACACGCGTGAAGTAGGTCGTTGATCATCGAAGCTCGGGACTTGCTGAAAAGATGTCTGGATATTCCGATCAAGGCTTCGCACACGTCCGAGCTTTCGTACGCTTTCTATTCCGTTTTCATCAACTTACAGCGGTTTTTTCATACATCGCGCGCCCATCCGAGTGTTTTAGAGTGAGGCTCATGGCACCTCCTTAACTCCCTGAAAAAGGTAAATGCGATGCAACGGAATGCGAACACCCATTATCCAATTCTGCTGGTCCATGGACTTTTCGGCTTTGACCGGATCGGTCCGTTCGAGCTCTTTCACGATGTGAAACAGACACTCAGAAGCGAAGGCGCCAGAGTTTTCGTGCCGTATTTATCGGCCACCCACTGCAATGAGGCACGGGGCGAGCAACTGCTGGCACAGATTCAACGGGTGCTGGAAGGCACAGGCGCGGGCAAAGTCAATCTGATCGGTCACAGTCAGGGCGCACTCGCTGCTCGCTACGCTGCGGCGGTTGCACCACAGTCGGTTGCTTCGGTGACATCCGTCAGTGGGCCGAACCATGGGTCGGAGCTGGCCGACTTTCTGCGCAAGGCGCTTGAACCGGGATGTTTGCCGGAACAGGTCGCTGAAACGGTCGCCACGTTGTTCGCAGGCTTCCTGTCCTTGCTAAGCGGCCACCATCGCCTCCCGCAGAACGCCATCGCCGCGCTCAATGCCCTGACCACAACTGGCGTAGGGGCATTCAACGACAAATACCCTCAAGGATTGCCAAAAACCTGGGGTGGCAAGGGTCGGGAATTGGTCAATGGTGTGCGTTACTACTCCTGGAGCGGCGTCCTGCCGGACAATCCCCTGGATGAAGGAATGAACGCCCTTGATCCGTTCCACGGTTTCCTGCGGGCGTTTTCGCGATACTTCATCACTGAAGCCGAGCAAAACGATGGCATGGTTGGCCGCTACAGTTCGCATCTGGGGACGATTATCCGATCCGATTATCCGCTGGATCATCTGGCGGTCATCCGCCCGTCAGCCGGTATCTTCACGAAAAGCATCGACCCGATCGATCTATACGTACAACACGCTGCACGCCTGAAAAAAGCCGGACTATAAAAAGCACCCGCCGTCGAGGCCGTATGGAACGGAACTTTGAGAAGAAATCGTCCACTGAATCCGGTAGGCTCACCACTTTACAGAATATTGAAAGGAGTATTTCCCCATGGCTAAAGCCACTGCCCGCCACATCCTCGTTGCCAGCGAAGCCAAGTGCAACGAACTCAAAGCGCAAATCGAGGCTGGCGCAGATTTCGCCGAAGTCGCCAAGGCCAACTCCACCTGCCCTTCCAGCCGCCAGGGTGGTGACCTGGGTTCGTTCGGTCCTGGCCAGATGGTCAAGGAGTTCGACACCGTGGTATTCAGCGCGCCGATCAATGTCGTGCAAGGCCCGGTGAAGACCCAGTTCGGTTATCACCTGCTGGAAGTGACCAGCCGTCAGGACTGATCGACGCCTGATGCCTCTTACGCAACGGCCCGCCTTTTTGGTGGGCCGTTGTGCTTCAACTGCGTAATACGGCTGGCGAGGGACGCGCCGCTAGCGTACAAATTGTGGTTATCGACCACCCGGCTCTAAGGCTGACAATGCGACTGGCTTTCCCAACTTTGTTATTCACTGCCATGGCCCTGCTGATCGGCGCGGCTGGCGTGAACGCCGCACCGCAACATGCGTTGACCGTCTACGGCGAACCGGCCAAATACCCTGCCGGGTTCAGCCACTTTGCCTACACCAATCCGCAAGCCCCCAAAGGCGGGACGATGCGCCGTTCGGCCATCGAGATCGGGCATTTCGACCATGTCTTGCCCTACATCGACAAGGGCATTGGCGTCTCGCAGATCGACGGCTTGCTTTACTCGCCGTTGGCTCAGCGCTCGCTGGACGAGCCTTATACAGTGTACGGCCTGGTGGCGCAGAAGATGGAGCGTTCCGATGACGGATTGTCCCTGCGCTTCTACCTCAACCCCAAGGCGCGTTTCGCCGATGGCAAGCCGATCACCGCGCAAGACGTGCGCTACACCTTCGACTTGCTGATGACCCAAGGCAGCCTGCGTTATCGCACGCAATTCGCCGACGTCAAAGGCGTCGAGGTGGAGTCGCCACTGACCGTGCGCTTCGACTTCAAGAACAACGAAAACCGCACGCTTCCTCTGGACATCGCCACCCTGCCGGTGTTTCCCGAGCATTGGTGGACAACCCGCGATTTCGCCGGTGGCGGCGGTTATGAGCCGCCACTGGGCAGCGGTCCCTATAAAGTGGGCAAGGTCGATTCCGGGCGCAGCATTACTTTCGAGCGCAACGCCGACTGGTGGGGCAAGGATCTGCCGGTCAGCCGCGGCCTGTACAATTTCGATCGTTTCAGCATCGAATACTTCGGCGACACCGACGTTGCCCGTCAGGTCTTGCGCGGCGGTGCCTACGACTACAACCGCGAGTTTTCCGCCACCGGCTATTCCATCGGTTACGAGAGCCCGGCCCTGAGCGATGGACGACTGCAAAAGGCTCACCTGGCCACCGAAGCGCCGCAACCGTCCCAGGGCTTTGTGTTCAATCTGCAAAAACCGATGTTCCAGGACCGCCGCGTACGCCAGGCGCTGGTCATGCTGTGGGATTTCGAATGGAGCAACCGGCAGATGATGCGCAACATGTACATCCGCCAGCAGAGCTTCTTCTCCAACACCGATCTCGCGGCCCGGCAACTGCCGGATGCTGGCGAACTGGCGATTCTCGAGCCGTTGCGCGGGCAGATCCCGGACGAAGTGTTCACCAAGGTATTCGAGGCACCGAAAACCGATGGCAGCGGCATCATTCGCGACAAACAGTTGCAAGCCCTGGACCTGCTCGAACAGGCCGGATGGACACCCAAAGGCGATCAGCTGGTCAACGCCGACGGCGAGCCGCTGAGCTTCACGTTCCTGGTCAGCCAGAACGGCATGGATCGCTTGCTGCTGCCCTACAAGCGTACCCTCAAGCAAATCGGTATCGACCTGAATATCCGGCGCATCGATTCGTCACAGTACGTCAACCGTCTGATGAGTCGCGACTACGACATGATTGTCACCGGTTACCCGGTGACAACTTCCCCGGGCGGCGAGCTGTTCAACTACTTCGGTTCAGCCGCGGCCACTGATTCTGGCTCCAACAACTACATGGTGCTGAAAAACCCGGCAGTGGATACGCTCATTACCGGGCTGGTTCGGGCGAACACCCAGGCCGACATGTTGCGTTATGCCCATGCGCTGGACCGGGTGCTGCAATGGAACTACTACTGGATTCCCAACTATTACCCGCCAGGAACATCCACCGTGTGGTGGAACCGCTTCGGCATACCGAATGTGCAGGCCAGCAATGACGAAGCCATCGAAAGCTGGTGGGAAATGAGCACCACGCCGCTGACCAACCAGGAAATGACCGCCGAGCGCATCCGCCGCGGCAAACCCGGAGGACCGCATTGATGTGGGGCTACATTCTGCGGCGGTTGCTGCTGATCATTCCGACGCTGGTGATCATTCTTCTGGTCAACTTCGTTATCGTCCAGGCCGCACCGGGCGGGCCGGTGGAACAGGCTATCGCGCACTTGCAGGGCATCGGCGGCGCCAGTGTCGGCGGCAGTTCCAGCGAGGCCATGAGCACCTCCCGAGCCAGCCGTGGCCTCGATCCGCAACTGATCAAGGACATCGAAAAACAGTACGGCTTCGACAAGCCTGCGCACGAACGCCTGTGGCTGATGCTGACCAGTTACGCGAGACTGGATTTCGGCAAGAGCTTTTTCCGCGGTGCCACGGTCACCGACCTGATCCTGCAGAAAATGCCGGTGACCATTTCCCTCGGCCTCTGGGCAACCTTGATCACTTATCTGGTATCGATCCCGCTGGGCATCCGCAAGGCTGTGCACCACGGCAGTCATTTCGATATCTGGAGCAGTACCGCAATCATCATCGGCTACGCGATGCCGGCGTTTCTCTTCGCCATGTTCCTGATCGTGGTTTTTGCCGGCGGCACGTCACTGAACTGGTTCCCGGTGCGCGGGCTGGTGTCGGACAACTTCGAGTCGCTGTCGGCCCTGGGCAAAATTGCCGACTATTTCTGGCACCTGGTATTGCCGGTGACGTCGCTGGTGATCGGCGGTTTCGCGACCCTGACCATCCTGACCAAAAACTCGTTCCTCAATGAAATCACCCGCCAGTACGTGGTCACCGCCCGCGCCAAAGGCTTGAGCGAACGCCGCGTGCTCTACGGCCACGTCTTTCGCAACGCCATGTTGCTGGTGGTGTCAGGGATTCCCCAGGCGTTCATCAGCGTGTTTTTTGCCGGTTCACTGCTGATCGAAGTGATCTTCTCTCTCGACGGCCTGGGCCGCATGAGCTACGAAGCGGCCGTTTCACGAGACTATCCGGTGGTGTTCGGCTCGCTGTTCATCTTCACCCTGTTCGGTCTATTGATAAAACTGGTGGGTGACCTGTGCTACACCCTGGTCGATCCGCGCATCGACTTCGCCGCGAGGAACGCCTGATGTTCAAGCTTTCACCTTTAGGCCGACGTCGTTTCGAGCGTTTCAAGAAAAACCGCCGTGGCTGGTGGTCGCTGTGGTTGTTTGTCGGGTTGTTTTTGCTGACCCTGGGTGGTGAGCTGATCGCCAATGACAAACCGCTGGTAGTCAGTTACCAGGGCTCGTTGTATTTCCCTGTCTTCAAGCGCTACACCGAGCAGGAGTTCGGCGGTCAACTGCCGTTCCAGGCCGATTACCGTAGCGACTACGTGCAGCAACTGATCAAGAAAGACGGCGGATGGCTGCTGTTCCCGCCGGTTCCCTTCAGTGATGACACGCCTAACTATGACCTGAACAAACCCGCACCGAGCCCGCCTTCGCAGGTCAACTGGCTGGGCACCGACGATCAGGCCCGGGACGTCCTGGCCCGGGTTATTTTTGGCGCTCGGGTGTCGATTCTGTTTGCCTTGATGCTGACCGTTGTCAGTGCACTGATCGGCATCGCCGCGGGCGCCCTGCAAGGCTATTACGGTGGTTGGGTGGATTTGCTCGGGCAGCGGTTGCTGGAAGTCTGGTCCGGGCTGCCGGTCCTGTACTTGCTGATTATTCTGTCGGGGTTCGTCGAACCGAATTTCTGGTGGCTGCTGGGGATCATGGCGCTGTTTTCCTGGCTGGCGCTGGTGGACGTGGTGCGCGCCGAGTTCCTGCGCGGGCGCAATCTGGAATACGTCAAGGCTGCCCGGGCACTGGGCCTGAGCGATCGCAAGGTGATCGTGCGGCACATCCTGCCCAACGCCATGAACGCGACCTTGAGCTATCTGCCGTTCATTCTTACCGGCGCAATTTCAACCCTCACGGCGCTGGACTTCCTTGGCTTCGGCATGCCGGCGGGCAGCGCATCCCTGGGCGAATTGATCGGTCAGGGCAAGCAGAACCTGCAAGCGCCCTGGCTCGGACTGACCGCGTTTTTTACCCTGGCGCTGATTCTTTCTTTACTCGTGTTCATTGGCGAAGCGTTGCGCGACGCCTTTGATCCGCGTTCTTGAGCGGACTGTTGATATGACCAACCTGATCGAAATCCGAGACCTCAGCGTGGCTTTCAGCGGCCAGACCGTCGTGCGCAATCTGTGCCTGGATATCCACCCGGGCGAATGCCTGGCGCTGGTGGGTGAGTCAGGATCGGGCAAGTCAGTGACCGCCCACTCGATTCTGCAATTGCTGCCCGAATGCGGAACCGAGACGACCGGCAGCATCCGTTATCGAGGCCAGGAGCTGGTGGGCGCGGACGCAAAGAAACTGCGCGAATTGCGCGGCAACCGCATTGCGATGATTTTCCAGGAGCCGATGACTTCGCTCAATCCGCTGCACAGTATCGAAAAACAGATCGGCGAAACCCTGCTCGTGCATAAAGGCATGGCCGGCAAAGCGGCGCAGGCGCGGATTCTTGAGTTGCTGCATCTGGTGGGCATTCAGAAACCCAAGGAACGCCTCAAGGCCTACCCGCATCAATTGTCCGGTGGCCAGCGGCAACGGGTGATGATCGCCATGGCCCTGGCCTGCGAGCCGGAACTGTTGATCGCCGACGAACCCACCACGGCCCTCGACGTCACCGTGCAGCGTAAGATTCTGCTGCTGCTCAAATCATTGCAGCGACGGCTCGGCATGTCGCTGCTGCTGATCAGCCATGACCTCAATCTGGTGCGCAGCATCGCCCAACGCGTCTGCGTGATGAAGGCCGGCGAGATTGTCGAGCAAGCGTCCTGCGAGACTATTTTTACCGAGCCGAAACATCCCTACAGCTGCGTGCTGCTCAATGCCGAACCCGAAGGTGAAGCCCTGCCAAGGGACGAACGCGAGAACGTGCTGGTAGTCGACGACCTGCGCGTGCAGTTTGCCGTGGGTGGCGGACTGCTGCGGCGCAAGACTTACTTCAAGGCGGTCGACGGCATCAGCCTGAGCATCCAGCGTGGCAAAACCCTGGGCATCGTCGGCGAATCCGGATCCGGCAAGTCAACGCTGGGCCAGGCAATCCTGCGCCTGCTCGACTCCGAAGGCAGCATCCGTTTCCAGGGCGAGGCACTCGATGGTTTGTCGCAAAAACAGCTACGGCCGTGGCGCAAGAAAATGCAGGTGGTGTTCCAGGACCCGTTCGGCAGCCTCAGCCCGCGGATGTCTGTTGAACAGATCATTTGCGAGGGCCTGGAGGTTCATAGCCAACTGAGTCCCGAGCAATGCAATGCCGAAGTGATTCGGGCATTGCAGGAAGTCGGCCTCGACCCGCAAAGCCGTCATCGCTACCCCCACGAATTTTCCGGCGGCCAACGACAGCGCATTGCAATCGCTCGGGCACTGGTGCTGAAACCGGCGCTGATCCTGCTGGACGAACCGACCTCGGCGCTGGATCGCACCGTGCAAAAACAGGTGGTCGCCCTGCTCCGCCAACTGCAGGAAAAACATGGCTTGACCTATCTGTTTATCAGCCATGACCTGGCAGTGGTCCGCGCCCTGGCGCACGACATGATCGTGGTCAAGGATGGCAAGGTCGTGGAACGTGGCGCCAGCCATGACGTATTCGATGCCCCACAGCATCCGTACACCAAGGAGCTGTTGGCGGCGGCGCATGTTGGGCAGGCATAATCGATTCACAATCGTTAAACCGTATCACGGCCATCGCGGGCAAGCCTTGCTCCTACAGGGGGGCATCTGTAGGAGCAAGGCTTGCCCGCGATTAGGCCGGATCGGGCAATGAAAAATCAGGATCAGCACCCATGAACACCACCGAAAGCCTCAAGGACTACCAGCGCGTGCGCCTGCTGGCGATCCGTTCACTGTTCGAAATTATCGAGCAATCGAGTGAAGGCACGGTGATCGTCGACCGCGACGCCAACATTGTCTGGATGAACGAGCGTTATGCCCGGCGTTTCGGTCTGCAATCGGCCGAGAACGCCATCGGCAAAGCCTGCGAAAGCGTGATACCCGGCAGCCTGTTGCGTGAAGTGGTGCGCACCGGCCGGCCGATCCTGCTCGACATGCAGGACACGCCCAAGGAACCCTTGGTGGTCATGCGCCTGCCGATCCATGACGACGCTGGCGAGGTCATCGGTGCGATCGGTTTCGCCCTGTTCGATGAACTGCGCAGCCTGTCGCCGATGCTCAAGCGCTACATGAGCATGCAGGAAGAGCTTGCTTCCACGCGCTCGCTGTTGCGCGCGCGGCAGACCAAATACAACTTCGCCCACTTCATTGGCACCAGCGCCGCCAGCCTTGAAGTCAAACGCCGCGCCCGGCGCAGTGCCAGCACCGAGTCGCCGGTGTTACTGCTTGGCGAAACCGGCACCGGCAAGGAGTTGCTGGCGCAGGCTATCCACAACGCTTCGCCGCGGGCACACAAGGCGTTTGTCAGTATCAACAGCGCAGCGATCCCGGAATCGTTGCTGGAAGCTGAATTCTTCGGCACGGCACCGGGTGCCTTCACCGGCGCTGATCGCAAGGGCCGCGCAGGCAAACTGCAAATCGCCCAGGGCGGTACCCTGTTTCTCGATGAAATCGGTGACATGCCGCTGCCGTTGCAAAGCAAGCTGCTGCGGGTGTTGCAGGAAAAGGAATTCGAACCGGTGGGTTCCAATGAAGTGATCCAGAGCGATGTTCGGGTGATCGCTGCGACCTCGACCGACCTGGAAGCCGCGATCAAGCGCGGTGATTTCCGCGCGGATTTGTATTACCGCCTCAATGTCCTGCCAATCCAGGTGCCACCGCTTCGCGACCGCCTCGACGACCTGCCCGCGCTCAGCGAGGCCATCCTTGAAGAGCTGCGCAGCCAGCACGAACTCAACAGTGAAGCGCTGCAGCTGCTGGGTCAACACGCCTGGCCGGGGAACATTCGCGAGTTGCGCAACGTCCTGGAACGGGCCGCCTTGCTCAGTGATGACCTGCGGCTTTCGGCCACGGACATCCGCGCGGCCATCGGAACGTTTACCCCCGTTGAACGCCCGGCACCAGCGACTCTGGAACCGCTGGAGCATGAGACGTTCAGTGCGGCACGGGAGCGCTTCGATCGCCAACTGATCGAAACCACGCTGGCGCGATGCGGCGGCAAGGTGATTGAAGCCGCGGCGCATTTGGGGCTTGGGCGGTCGACGTTGTACAAGAAAATGGTGGCGTTGGGGATTGCTGAGTCTCAATAGAGAGACAGACATCTCTATTGGTAGATCCGGCCTCATCGCGGGCAAGCCTCGCTCTTACGGATGGTGAAACCCCGATATTTCCCAAATCTCTGTAGGAGCGAGGCTTGCCCGCGAAAACGCTCTCCTGGTCGAAAAAATCTCCAAATAGAGACACCCCCTGTAAATCCATCGCACCAACGATAAATATTTCCTTATATTTCAGCTAGTTAACCACCTGGCACGAAACTCGCTATAGCCCCTTCCTACAAGATTTCACCACACAAAAATAACAATCCCAGGAGACACACCATGAGTGTGATCATTGCCTTGGCAGCCCTCGCGTTGCTGATGGTGGCTGCTTACCGTGGCTACAGCGTTATCCTTTTTGCCCCGATTGCCGCCCTCGGCGCTGTCCTGCTGACTGACCCTTCCGCCGTCGCACCTGCCTTCACCGGCGTGTTCATGGAGAAAATGGTCGGTTTCATCAAACTCTACTTCCCGGTATTCCTGCTCGGTGCGGTGTTCGGCAAGCTCATCGAGCTGTCCGGTTTCTCGCGTTCCATTGTCGCCGCGGCCATTCGCCTGCTGGGCACCCGCCAGGCGATGCTGGTGATCGTGCTGGTTTGTGCCGTGCTCACATACGGTGGCGTGTCGCTGTTTGTGGTGGTATTCGCGGTGTATCCGTTTGCCGCTGAAATGTTCCGTCAGAGCAACATCCCCAAACGCCTGATCCCGGCGACCATCGCCCTCGGCGCGTTTTCGTTCACCATGGACGCCCTGCCCGGCACCCCACAGATCCAGAACATCATCCCCAGTACGTTCTTCAACACCACCGCTTGGGCTGCGCCATGGTTGGGTGTGATCGGTACGATTTTCGTGTTCTGCGCCGGCATGCTGTTTCTTCAGCGCCAGCGCAACAAGGCCCAGCGTGCCGGTGAAGGTTATGGCACCGACCTGCGCAACGAGCCGGAAACCGCTGCCGACATCAAGCTGCCCAACCCGTGGATCGCCCTGTCGCCGCTGCTAGCCGTGGGCATCATGAACCTGCTGTTCACCCAGTGGATTCCACAGTGGTACGGCAAGACCCACAGCCTGGCGCTGCCGGGCATGGCGGCCCCGGTCACCACTGAAATCGCCAAACTCACCGCAATCTGGGCGGTGCAGGCTGCGCTGCTGGTCGGCATCCTCATGGTGTTGGCGTTCGGCTACAAAGCCATCAGCAGCAAACTTGCCGAAGGCAGCAAAAGTGCGGTCGGCGGTGCATTGCTGGCGGCGATGAACACGGCTTCGGAATACGGCTTTGGTGCGGTGATCGCCTCCCTGCCGGGTTTCCTGGTGCTGGCCGACTGGCTCAAGAGCATCCCCAATCCGCTGGTCAACGAAGCGATCACCGTCACCTTGCTGGCGGGTATCACTGGCTCCGCCTCGGGCGGCATGAGCATCGCGCTCGCGGCAATGTCCGAGCAGTTTATCGCGGCGGCCCACGCCGCCAATATTCCGCTGGAAGTGATGCACCGTGTAGCTTCGATGGCCAGTGGCGGCATGGACACCCTGCCGCACAACGGCGCGGTGATTACCTTGCTCGCGGTCACCGGCCTGACCCACCGCGAAGCTTACAAAGATATTTTCTGTATTACGCTGATCAAGACCCTGGCGGTTTTCGTGGTGATCGGTACTTTCTACGCCACTGGCATTGTGTGAGGTATTCATGACGACTCTTTCCGGCAAGACCGCACTGGTTACCGGCTCCACCAGCGGCATCGGCCTGGGGATTGCCCTGAGCCTGGCCAAGGCTGGCGCCAACCTGATCCTCAATGGCTTCGGCGATGCGTCCAGGGTCATTGCTGAAGTCGAACAGTTCGGCGGCAAGGTCGGCCATCACCCGGCCGACGTCAGCGACCCGCAACAGATCGCCGACATGATTGCCTACGCCGAGCGTGAGTTCGGCGGCGTCGACATTCTGGTCAACAATGCCGGCATCCAGCACGTCGCGCCGGTGGACGAGTTCCCGGTGGAGCGCTGGGATTCGATCATCGCGATCAACCTGTCGTCGGTGTTTCACAGCACCCGCCTGAGCCTGCCGGGCATGCGCGCCAAAGGTTGGGGCCGGGTGATCAATATTGCTTCGGTGCATGGACTGGTGGGTTCAACCGGCAAAGCCGCTTACGTTGCCGCCAAGCATGGGGTGATCGGCTTGACCAAAGTGGTCGCCCTGGAAACCGCCACCAGCAACGTTACCTGCAATGCCATTTGCCCGGGTTGGGTATTGACACCGCTGGTGCAAAAGCAGATCGACGATCGCGCCGCCACCGGAATCGATCCGCAGCAGGCGCAGCATGATCTGCTGGCCGAGAAGCAACCCTCGCTGGAATTCGTGACCCCGCCGCAGTTGGGCGAGTTGGTGCTGTTCTTGTGCAGTGAAGCCGGGGCTCAGGTGCGGGGTGCGGCGTGGAATATTGATGGTGGGTGGTTGGCGCAGTGATTGGCCGCTAAACCCTTATAGATGATCGTTCCCACGCTCTGCGTGGGAACGATCTGACAACAAGAAGAGGCAAACCATGTCCGACATCCTCTGGC
>NZ_RCOB01000004.1:0-2981 GCF_004307665.1 Pseudomonas sp. Sample_16 | reverse complement strand
GCCGCCGACCGCACCGCCACCCATGGCTGCCCGGTGTCGCTGGTCACCGGCGAAGAACTGCTGACCCTCAGCGACGGTTCTTTGGATGGGGTGCTGCCGTTCGAATTCACCCGTTTGTATCGCACCAGCGCGGTGGAGATCGACAGCGGCCTGGGCTTTGGCTGGAGCCATTCGCTGGGCCAGCGCCTGGAGATCGACGGCGACACGGTGGTGTGGGTTGATGCCGAAAACCGCCGCACGCCGTTTCCCTTGCCCAGCGCGGCCCGCCCGGCAATTCACAACAGCCTGTCGCGGGCGGCGATTTACCTCGGTGATGCGCCCGAAGAGCTGATCGTCGCCCTGGCCGGTGAAGCGGCGCGCTTTTATCACTTTGTCGGCGGGCGCCTGAGTGCGATCAGCGATGCCTATGGCAATCGTCTGACCGTGCAGCGCGACATTTCCCAGCGCATCCAGCGTCTGGATAACGGCGCCGGACGTGGCTTGCTGCTGCGTTATGAGCGTCGCCATTTGATCGCCGTCGACTACCAGCGTTTTGATTGTTCGGGCGATCAGCCGCCGGTCTGGCGCACCGAGCAGACGCTGGTCAGCTACCGCTATGACGCCCGCGGGCGCTTGATCGAGGCCCGCAACGCCGCCGGCGAAAGCGAGCGCTACGACTACGACGAACAGCACGTCATCCTGCAACGGCAGCTGGCCGGGGGTGCGAGTTTCTATTGGGAGTGGGAAAAGTCCGGCAAGGCCGCCCGTTGCATCCGCCACTGGGCCTCGTTTGCCCAGATGGACACGCGCTATGTTTGGGGCGACGACGGCAGCGTGTTGCTCCGGCACGCCGACGGCAGCGAGGAAACCTACGCCCACGACGACCGCGCGCGCCTGGTGCGGCGGGTCGCGGCCGACGGTGGCGAACAGCGCAAGGCCTATGACGCCCAGGGTCGTTTGATCGCCGAGCAGGACACCCTCGGTGCGGTCACTGAATACCGCTACGACGAGGTCGGGCGGCTGATCGCGCTGATTCCGCCGGAAGGCGAGCCGACGTCCTACGAGTACCGCAACGGTTTCCTGCATGCCCGTTATCGCGGCCAGGCCAAGTGGACCTATCAACGCAACGCCCAGGGCGATCTGACCTGCCTGATCGACCCCGACGGCCAGAGCACCTACCACGAGTACGACGCGCAGGGACGGCTGCTGACGATCCGGTATCCGGACCACAGCCGGCATGTGTTCGAGTGGAACGGCCTCGGCCAGTTGCTCGGCGAAACCTTGCCCAACGGTGCACGCCGGCAGTATGCCTACGATGCGCGGGGGCGCCGGACGACGGTTCAGGATGAATTCGGCGCCATTACGCGTTACCAGTGGGACGCCGTCGGCCGACTGCTGCAGACCACGTTTCCCACAGGCGCCAGCCGTCGTTACAGCTACAACGCCTACGGCCAGATCACCGCTGAAACCGATGAACTGGGGCGGGTCACCCGCTTTGAATACGCCGACGACCTGCACCTGGTCAGTCGGCGGATCAACCCCGACGGCAGCACGCTCAAGTACCGCTACGAGCACGCCCAGCTGCTGCTCACCGAGATCGAAAACGAAGTCGGCGACACCTATCGGCTGGACTACACGCCCACGGGCTTGATCCGTCAGGAAACCGGCTTCGACGGGCGCCGCACCGCCTACGCCTATGACCTCAACGGCCAGTTGCTGGAGAAAACCGAGTTCGGCGATGACGGCTCGCAGCTCATTACCGCTTACCAGCGTGACAGCGCCGGACGGCTGCTGGTCAAGACCCTGCCCGACGGGGCCAAGGTCGAGTACCGCTACGACGGATTGGGGCGGCTGGTCAGCGTCGACGACGGTCAGGACCATCCGCTGGAGTTCGCGTATGACGCCCACGACCGGCTGATCACCGAGCATCAGGGCTGGGGCACCCTGCGGTATGGCTATGACGCCTGCGGCCAGTTGCAGCACCTGCGCTTGCCGGACAACAGCCGCCTCACGTATCACCGCGCCCAAGGCGGGGCACTGACGGCGATCGACCTCAACGGCTCGCGGTTGACCACCCACCGCTTTGTCGGCGGCCGCGAACAGCAGCGCCAGCACGGTGTGCTGCACAGCGACTTTGCCTACGACGACCAGGGCCGCTTGCAGGCCCACGCCGTCAGCCAGCAGCAGCGTCCGCTGTACCGTCGCGAATACGCCTACAACGCCAACGGCAACCTCGCACAGGTCGCCGACACCCGCCACGGCCAGCGCGATTACCAGTACGACCCGCTCGACCGCCTGACCCACGTGCGCCACGCCCGCGGGCAGGACCCGGAACACTTCACTCACGACCCGGCCGGCAACCTGCTGATCCACGACCGCCCCGGCCCCTGGCACCTCAAGGGCAACCGCCTGCTGCGCCACGCCGACCGGCATTACCGCTACGACGCCTACGGCAACCTGATCGGCGAACGCCGCGGCCAGGACCTGCGCGAATACCGCTACGACAGCCAGCACCGCCTGATCGGCTTCACCGCCCCCGACGGTCGCGAAACGTCCTACCGCTACGACGCCTTCGGCCGACGCATCAGCAAGACCGTCGACGGCCAGACCACGGAATTTTTCTGGCAAGGCGATCAAGTGATCGCCGAAAGCAGCCCAAGCCACTACCGCAGCTACCTCTACGAACCGGGCAGCTTCCGCCCGCTGGCGATGCTCGACGGCCAAGGCCCGAAAAAAGCCTGCCCGTTCTACTACCAACTCGACCACCTCGGCACCCCGCAGGAACTCACCGACTACAGCGGCGAAATCGTCTGGTCCGCCCGCTACACCGCCTACGGCAAGATCAGCCAGCTCAGCCACAGCCACGGCGAACAGCTGGAGCAACCGCTGCGCTTCCAGGGCCAGTACTTCGACCCCGAAAGCGGCCTGCACTACAACCGCCACCGCTACTACCACCCCGACACCGGGCGCTACCTGACACCGGACCCGGTGAAGCTGGCCGG
>NZ_RCOB01000189.1:26594-68988 GCF_004307665.1 Pseudomonas sp. Sample_16 | reverse complement strand
TGGAAATGACACAGGCAATTGCATCGCCCATCGTTCACGACCTGATCGGCGTCGGCTTCGGCCCTTCGAACCTGGCGCTGGCCATCGCTCTGCAAGAGCGCGGTCCGATCCAGGGCGAACTGGATGTGCTGTTTCTCGACAAACAGGCGAACTACAGCTGGCACGGCAACACGCTGTCGACCCAGAGCGAGTTGCAGATTTCCTTCCTCAAGGACCTGGTGACCTTGCGCAACCCGACCAGCCCTTATTCGTTCGTCAATTACCTCAAGGCCCACGGGCGCCTGGTCGACTTCATCAACCTGGGCACCTTTTATCCATGCCGCATGGAGTACAACGACTACCTGCGCTGGGTTGCCGCGCAATTCGAGCGTCAGAGCCGCTACGGCGAAGAAGTGCTGACCATCGAGCCGGTGCTGCACAACCAGCAGGTTGAAGCGCTACGCGTGATTTCCCGTGATTCGACGGGCCATCAACATGTGCGCACCGCGCGTGCCGTGGTGGTCAGCGCCGGTGGCACGCCGCGTATTCCCGAAGCGTTCAAGGCGCTGAAAGAGGATGGCCGGGTGTTCCATCATTCGCAGTACCTGGCGCAAATGGCCAGGCAGCCGTGCGTGAACAACCAGCCGATGAGCATCGCGATCATCGGTGGTGGGCAGAGTGCGGCGGAAGCGTTCATCGATCTCAACGACAGCTTTCCTTCGGTGCAGGTCGACATGATTCTGCGCGGCTCGGCGCTCAAGCCAGCCGACGACAGCCCATTCGTCAACGAAGTCTTCTCGCCGGAGTTCACCGACCTGGTATTCCACCAGCAGAGCAGCGAGCGTGAGCGTCTGGTCAACGAGTACCACAACACCAACTACTCGGTCGTGGACATCGACCTGATCGAACGCATCTACGGTATTTTCTATCGCCAGAAAGTCTCGGGGATTGCCCGTCACGCGTTCCACACCCTGACCACCATCGAGACAGCCACCGCCACTGAGCGCGGTATCGAACTGGCGGTGCGCAACAATGCCACCGGCGAAGTCACGGCTCGCCATTACGATGCGGTAGTGCTGGCCACCGGATACGAGCGGCAGATGCACCGAAAACTGCTGGCACCGCTGCAAGCGTATCTGGGTGATTTCGAGGTGGACCGCAATTACAAGGTGATCACCGACGAACGCTGCAAGGCGGGCATTTATATGCAGGGCTTCTGCCAGGCCAGCCATGGCTTGAGCGACACGTTGCTGTCGATCCTGCCGATCCGCGCCGATGAAATCGCTGGCTCACTGTATGACCATGGCAAGCATCGCGGGCACGCCAGTTCGGTGGAGGATCTGTTATTGGCGACTGCCAGCTAAAGATTTGCCGGCTGCACAAGCGTTATCGCGGGCCCGCTCCCACAGTTCGATCTTTGATCACACATTTTTGTGTCCACTGAAGATCCCTGCGTGAGCGGGCTTGCCTGCGATTGCGCTCTGATAAACCGAACCGGTGCATTGGTATTTGGGAAAAGTCCTACAGAAAGGCCTTCGGGTCTTCCGTAGTCTTGCCACCTCAATAATCTGACCGGGGAGGCCACGTTGTTCAAAAAATCCATACGCATCCTGATCGCGGATGAACAACACTTTAACCGGCTAAGAATCGAGCGCTGGTTCAACCAGCTCGGTTATTACCGGGTGGCCCCGGTACAAGACATGGCAGAGCTGCTGGTTCTGGTGGAGTACGCCAGCGAGCCTTTCGATCTGTTGATCATCAACGCCGCAATGGGACACGGAAAACTCGACCTGCTGGATTTCTGCCTGGATAACCACCAGCTCGATCGCGTGATGATCTACGACGGCCAGCGCGCGCAACTGCCTGCAATCGCGCTCTGCGCGCAGCGCAAAGTCAGTGTTAGCCATGCCTTGTTGCCGGATCTCGCTTCGATCCAGCGGCTGATGGCCCTCGCGGATTCACGGCGACCGTCTGTCGGCACTGTCATTTCTGTCAGGTAGTTTCGCCTCGCTTTCCATGCAACAGTCCAGGCGCAGCCGCTGCGTCTGATTCGAGCCTTGCTCGAAGACTGTCAGCGCCCGTTTATCGTGTAATTGCCCAGGAGTTGCCATGAAGTCAGTGCTGATTGTGGACGATCATCCGGTGATTCGCGGCGCAGTCAAAATCGTCCTCAAGCTGGAAGGGTACAAACGCATCCACGAAGCCTCCACCGGTAATGAAGTCCTGCCGATGATCCGTGAACACCAACCGGAACTGGTGATACTGGACCTGAACCTGCCGTTTCTCGATGGGCTTGATGTGTTGGCTCGCATCAAGGCGGGCGAGGTGAATTGTCGCGTGGTGGTCTTTACCTCTCAGGAGCCGTCGTTTTATCAGGACCGCTGCATGCGCGCCGGAGCCGCTGCCTATGTCGCCAAGACCAACGACCTTGAGCACCTGCACAAGGCGGTGCACGCGGTGATGGGCGGATACACCTACTTCTCGCGGCTGCCCACAAGTTCAGTCTCGATGAGCACGTTGCAGCGCAGTGAAAAACAGATGATCGACAATCTGTCAGACCGGGAGTTGACGATTTTTCAGCATCTGGCCCGCGGAATGAGCAACAAGACCATCGCCGACATCATGCATTTGAGCCACAAGACCGTCAGCACCTACAAAACCCGTTTGATTGAAAAACTCAACGTGGATTCGTCGGTGCATTTGCGGGATCTTGCCCGGCGTAATCATTTGATCTGAGAGAACGCCATCGAACTTTCGCGCAGCTTTAGAAAACGTTTGTTGCTGGTGCTTTGTTTGTGGGCATCGAGTGTCTGTGCGCAACCGCAAACACTGACGCTGCTCGGGCGCTCCAGCGTGGAAGGAGATATCGTCCAACTGTCGGAAGCCGATGCACGCTGGCTGCAGCAAAAACGTCGATTGGTGCTGGCGGTGTCAGCACCCGACTATCCACCTTTCGACATCACCACCACGGGACATGCCCTGGAGGGGCTGACGGCAGACTATGCCGACCTGCTCAAACAGTTGTTGCAGACAGAGATTGAAGTTCACCGCTACGCCACACGCGCCGAGGCGGTGCAGGCCCTCAAGCAAGGAGCGGCCGACCTGCTGGGAACGGCCAACAGTTATGAGGCGCAAGACCCGCAGTTACAGATGTCCAGTACCTATGCCGTCGATCAACCTGTGTTGGTCACCCGTACCGACTCACCGCAAACGCTGGACCGGGCGCTGGCCGGCAAACGCCTGGCGATGCTGTATCACTACTTGCCGGAAAAGTACGTGCGGCAGTTCTATCCCGGGGCTCGTGTAGAGTTGTTTCCTTCGACGCTGGGCGCGGTGGGGGCTGTGGCGTTCGGGCAAGCGGATATCTACCTGGGCGATGCCATCAGTGCCCATTACCTGATCAGCAAGAACTACCTGAACAACGTTCGACTGGCGAAATTTTCCTCCATTGAACCGGGCCGATTTGCGTTTGCCCTGGCCGGTGACAATCGCCGGTTATTGCGCATCGTCAACCAGGCATTGGCGGCGATCAGCGCCAATGAACAGATCAGCATCTTGCGCCGCTGGGGCGCAGGGGGGGCCACTGTTTCCGGCACCCAGCCATTGCAGCTAAGCGTGGTCGAGCAGCGCTGGCTCAAACAAAACCCGCGTTTGCGGGTGGCGATCAATGAAAACATGATGCCCATTTCATTTTTCGACAGTGAAGGCCGATTTCGCGGTATTGCTGCCGACGTTTTGGAAAAAGTCAGCCTGCGCACCGGTTTGAAGTTCGATATGCGACCGACCCAATCCGTCGCTGAAATGCTTGAGTGGATCAGGACCGGTCAGGTGGACCTTGTCGCGGGGATCAGCCCCAGTATTGAACGCGAAGCCCAATTGCTATTCACCCGTCCGTTCCTCACCAGTCCGAATGTGCTGGTCACCCGCGTGGAGCCGGGCAGCCCCGCGACCCTCGATGACATGGCCGGCAAAACACTTGCCGTTACCCAAGGCAACAGTGCTGGCGAATTCATCCGTCAGAATTTTCCGCAGATCCGGCTGGTCAACGCATCGTTGACGGCGGATGCGATGGAGAAGGTCGCGCAGGGCAGGGCCGATGGCGGTATCAATTCGTTGATCGGCGCCCGCTACATGATTTCGCGGCTGTATCGTGGGCGATTGCAAGTGACCAGCACCGTCGGCGTCGAACCTGCTCGCGGCACGCTGGCGACCAGTCGAAACGCGACAGAGTTGCATTCGATACTGGACAAGGCGTTGCTGAGCATTGCCCCCGAAGAAATCGACGAGATGACTCAGTATTGGCGCAATGACCTGATGCTCGAACAGAGTTACTGGTTGCGCCATCGCCAGCAAATTCTTCAGGCCTTTGCGGTCGCCGGCAGTTTGTTGTTGCTCGCTTTGGCCTGGATTGCCTGGCAGCGTCGGCAGATCCGTCAGCGCCAGCAATTGCTTGCCCAATTGCAAGACGCCAAGGAGGCGGCCGATGAGGCAAACCGGGCGAAGACCACGTTTCTGGCAACCATGAGCCATGAAATTCGTACGCCCATGAATGCCTTGATCGGCATGCTGGAACTGGCGCTGAAAAGGGCGGACGAGGGCGTGACCGACCGTGCGGCCATCGAGGTGGCGTCCAATGCCGGGCAACAGTTACTGGGGTTGATTGGCGACATTCTGGACATTGCGCGCATTGAGTCCGGTCATCTGTCGCTGACCCCGGAGCGGGCCAATCTGCAGGACCTGGTGCTCTCGGTGGGTCGGGTGTTTGAAGGCCTGGCGCAGCAAAAGAACCTGCGCTGGCGGGTCGAACTTGAGGAACACAGCGACCGCGATGTGCTGGTCGATCCCACGCGCTTCAAGCAGGTGTTGTCCAACCTGTTGAGCAACGCGATCAAATTCACCCAAGAAGGTGAGGTCAGCCTGACTCTGCGCACGGTGTCGACGTCATCCGATCGATTGGCGGTCAGCCTGCGTGTAGAAGACAGCGGCATCGGCATCAGCACCGCGGACCAGCAGCGATTGTTCAGCCCCTTCGTGCAGGCCGGCAATAGCCGGCAATCTGGCCGCCAGGGTTCCGGTCTTGGACTGGTGATCAGCCGCACGATATGCGAAATGATGGGCGGCCGATTACATCTCCACAGTGTGCTCGGAAGCGGTACGCAAGTGGACATCAACCTTGAGCTGATCGCGCTGCAACCGTTGCCGGCCATTGAAGTACACAAGCATGACGACCTGCCACCCACTCGAGCGCTGTTGATTCTGGTGGTTGACGATTATCCGGCGAATCGCTTGTTGCTTTCGCGGCAGTTGAGCTACCTGGGGCATCACGTGCTGTTGGCGGAAGATGGCCAGCAGGGTTTCGAGCAGTGGCGCGGGCACGAAGTGGACCTGGTCATCACCGATTGCAACATGCCGGTTGCCAGTGGTTATGAACTGGCGGGTGCGATCCGCGATGAAGAACGGTTCGAGGGCGGATCACCGACATTGATTCTGGGGTTTACCGCCAATGCACAGCCGGAGGAAAAAATCCGCTGTATCGAGGCGGGTATGGACGATTGTCTGTTCAAACCGATTCGATTGGGCGACTTGAGCAAATGGCTGGCCGAAAGGTTCGGCCACCTCCCGACGGGCGCGAACGAACAACGGCCAAACGCCGAGATCGACTTGAGCGGTTTGGCGAAGTATGTCGGTGCGGACGATGAACTGATCGCCGAATTGCTGCGCGACGTAATGGCGACTAATCGCGATGATCGCGCGCGTCTGCTGCAGGCACATGTCACCCACAATTATCCTCTCCTGCAAGAGCTGGCGCACCGTATCAAGGGCGGCGCGCAGATGGTTCGTGCGCAGTCATTGGTGACGTGTTGCGAACAACTGGAGCGTGCCTGCGGCGAGGGCCGCGCTTCGCTGATCGACGCCGCCGTCGATCAGCTGCAACAGGCGATGACGCGCCTGGACCGTAGTCTTGAGGTCAGGCGCGATTAATCCCAGTTCGGTGCGATGCCTTTGGGGCTGGTCAGGCGTTGGCCGCGATCCAGGCTGCAGATCAGCGCCATGTCGGCGTCACTCAACTGCATGCCACAGGCCTTGAGGTTGCTGGCGAGGTTGATGCGTTTGGTCGACGAAGGAATCACCGCGTACTCCAACTGCATGGCCCAAGCCAGGGTGACCTGTGCCGGTGTCGCCTGAAGGCGCTCGGCGATGTGTGCAATGACCGGGTCCTTGAGTACTTCGCCATAGGCCAGGGTCATGTACGACGTGATCTGGATACCCTGGCTTTGCGCGAACTCGACCACCTTGCGGTTTTGCAAGTACGGGTGCAGTTCGATCTGGTGGGTGGCGATGTTTTCGGCACCGACGGCAGCGATCGCCCGTTGCATCAGGTCGATGGTGAAGTTCGACACGCCGATCTGCCGAGTCAGGCCCAGGCGCTTGGCTTCGAGCAGGGCGCCCATGAATTCTTCGACCGATACCTGGTCTTCGGGCGAGGGCCAGTGGATCAGCGTCAGGTCCAAGTAGTCGGTCTGCAGTTTTTGCAGGCTTTCCTTGAGGCTTTCAAGCAGACGATCCTTGGCGAAATTGGCCACCCAGATCTTGCTGGTGATGAACAGCTCTTGCCGGGGGATGCCGCTGGCGGCAATGGCTTCACCGACTTCAGCTTCGTTTTCGTAGATTTGCGCGGTGTCGATGGCCCGGTAGCCAAGTTCCAGAGCGGTGCTGACCGAATCAATGACCACCTGGCCTTGCAAGCGAAAAGTACCAAGACCGAATGCGGGAACAGACATGAATGACTCCAGAGGTTGCAGTGAGAATGCACTGAGTATCCGCGCCTGCATTCGCGGGAAAAACCGCTGGATGGGCAAAGCAATGTTTACCGTAAGTCAAGAAACGCTGTATTCCGGTGAGGTTATCGACGTTTGAAATGTCCTCTTCGCGAGCGACCCCGCTCCCACATTTAATCTTCAGTGAGCACGGGCTTTTTTGTGTCCCATATAGATTAAATGTCTGAGTGGGCTCGCTTGCGAAGGCAGCACCGCGGTTCTGGAGCCTTACCCTCGAGCCTCAAGAATCATGCAAGTGGTCGTCCCTGTCGCATACAAGCGCCCATCCACATCATAAATCCGCCCTTCGGCCAGTGCTGTCGAGCGCCCCAGATGGACGATTTTGCCCTCGGCGCGCACCGGGCCGCTGGCGTTGTTCAAGGCGCGGACGTAGCTGATGCGCAGGTCCAGCGTGGTGTAGCCCTGGCCTTTTTTCAATTGCGTATGGATCGCACAACCCATGCAGGAGTCCAGCAACGTTGCGGCATAGCCACCGTGCACGGTGCCCAGCGGGTTGTAGTGCCTTGAATCGGGCGTGCCCTGAAAAACGAACAGCCCGGCGGACCATTCGATAGGGATGAAATCCATCAGCGCGCCAATGGGCGGTGAGGGCAGGTCACCGTTGCCGATGCCTTCGAAAAACTCGGCAGGCGACAGGGCGCTGACCTCGGCCATGGACAAACTGCCCGGCCCCTGAAGTCGGGCGCGCATGGCCTGTTCCTGGGCGATCCATTGGGCGAGGGTGGCTTCGCGGTTGGGGCTTTGCATATTCAAGACCTCGGGCAGGAGCGGATATTATGGTTGTAATTCTCGGTAATATTATGTCCGGAATAAAAAGTCCGCCAGTCCCATAAATCCTGAGCTTCTCACTATCAGAGGGTGTTGATGCCTTGCACCATCGTTCTCCCGATAGAACACAGAGACTGATTTTTGCAGTCTAGTGCAGCAAAGGTCATGGTTTTAAGCTTTGTCCATGGCCTTACTCACTTCATCAGGAGACACCATGAAAAACATCATTGGTATCTACACCAGTCCACGGACCCATTGGGTCGGCGACGGTTTTCCGGTGCGCACGCTGTTTTCCTACGACAACCTGGGCAAACACATCAGTCCGTTTCTGCTGCTCGATCACGCCGGCCCCGCCGAATTCACTCCGACCACCGAGCGACGTGGTGTGGGGCAGCATCCCCATCGCGGCTTTGAAACCGTGACGATCGTTTACAAAGGTGAAGTGGAACACCGCGATTCCACCGGCAGCGGCGGCAAGATCGGCCCCGGCGATGTGCAATGGATGACTGCCGCTTCCGGGATCCTGCATGAAGAGTTCCACTCCAGCGACTTCGCCAAAATCGGCGGCACGCTGGAGATGGTGCAACTGTGGGTCAACTTGCCGGCCAAGGACAAAATGGCCGAGCCCGGTTACCAGACAATCCTCGATGGCGATATCCCGAGCATCGCCTTGAAGGACAACGCCGGCCGCCTGCGATTGATTGCCGGCGAATTCGATGGCCATACCGGCCCTTCGCACACCTTCACGCCCATCGATGTCTGGGACCTGCGCCTCAATGGTGGCAAGTTGCTGACACTGGACTTGCACGAAGGTCGCAACACAGCAGTGGTGGTGCTGCGCGGCACGGTTCAGGTCAATGGTCTGGAACTGGTGCGAGAAGGGCAGCTGGCGCTGTTCGAGCGCAAGGGCGATCAGTTGAGCCTTGAAGCCAATAGCGACGCAGTGGTGCTGTTGCTCAGCGGCGAACCGATTGATGAACCTATCGTTGGTCACGGCCCGTTCGTGATGAACAGCGAGCAAGAAATCCACCAGGCGTTCGCCGATTTCCAGTCCGGCCGCTTCGGCCAGATGCACGGTTGATTGCAGGAGCTACCGCAGGTTGCGGTCTTTTGATCTTGATCTTCGGACGTTCTCGGAGCGATAAAAATCAGGATCAAAAGATCGCAGCCTGCGGCAGCTACAATGTGTGCGATATTTGCGTTCATTGTCCTGTGCCGGAGTTGCTTGATGCTGTCGTTGATCGCCGAACACCCGTTGATCTGCGCCTTGGTCCTGATCCTGATCGATATGGTCATGTGGCGCTTGATCGACGCCAACCACCACAGCTGGAAACTGTTCCTGCGGGTAGTGATTTTTTCGCTGTACAGCGTTTTGCTGTTCAACGAAGGCATGAACCCGATGGTGCCGGCGCCGTGGGCGGACAACGTGCCGTTGCACCTGGCGGCCACCGGTTTGCAGATCGCCTGGTGGTTGTTCGCCGCGCGCACCCTGACGGTGCTGATCGGCGCGGCGATGATGCAAAGGGTCGGGCACACCGGACGATTGCTCCAGGACTTGCTCGGCGCGCTGATATTCCTGATTGCTGTGATTGCCGCGCTGGCCTACGTGCTCGATTTGCCGGTCAAAGGCGTGCTGGCGACTTCCGGCGCGCTGGCGATCATCGTCGGCCTGGCGTTGCAGAGCACACTCAGCGATGTGTTCTCCGGGATCGTCCTCAATACCACCAAGCCCTACCAACTGGATGACTGGATTGCCATCGACGGCACCGAAGGTCGGGTTATCGACATCGACTGGCGGGCCACGCGGTTGCAGACCTCCCAGGGCAGCATGATCGTGATCCCCAACTCGCTCGCGGCCAAGGCCAAGATCACCAACTTCAGCCGGCCCAGTGACATGTTCGGCGTTTCCATCAGTTTGCAGGTCAGCCCCCATGTCCGTCCGCAAACCGTGATCGATGCTCTCGAGCGGGCCATGCAAGGCTGCCGCATTCTGCTGAGTGCGCCGGGGCCGAAGGTGGCGCTCAAAAGCTCCAGCGCTGCTGGCGCGGATTATGAAATCAGCGGGTTCGTTGCCTCGATGAGCGAAAAGCGCACGGTGCGCAATCAGCTGTTCGACCTGGCATTCCGGCACTTGCGGGCGTCCGGGATCAATTTGCTCTCGAGCGTCGAGCCCAATCCCGAGAGCGATTCTTCACGGCCACGGGCGTTGCTCGACAGTTCGCCGATTTTCTCGACCTTGCGCCAGGAAGAGAAAGAAACCTTCAGCCAGAACATGGCCCTGCAGACTTTCCGTGCCGGCGAGACGATCCTGGCGGCGGGGGAGGTCAGTCATCACTTGTTCATCATCGAATCCGGCGTGGTGTCGGTGACGTTGAACGTCCACGGCACGCTCATCGAAACCGGGCGCATGGGGCCAGGGGAAGTGATCGGCGAGGCTGGCATCCTCACCGACACATCGTCGGCTGCCGAGTTTGCCGCGAAGACTTTTTGCACGCTTTACCGTATTGAAAAGGACTACCTGAAACCGTGCCTGGATGCTCGCCACGACATCAACGATGCGATGAAAACCTTGCTGGATTTCCGCTTGCACAAGGTGCAGTCGCTGATTCAGGAAGAACCGGTTGTGGTGCGCAAGAAAGGGTTTTTGCAGTGGTTGCTCAAGCGCGCCTGACGGCGGTAAAGGTCGTCGGCGTCAGACCCGCGGCTCGACCGTCAACCAGTATTGGGTCATGCGGCTGATATTCAGCGGCAAGGTATCGCTGAGCAGGCGCAGGCTGGCGTCGGTGTCGCGCAGGGAAAATGCGCCCGACACACGCAGCCCGGCGACGTCCGGGTGGCAGCGCAATACCCCCGGGCGGTAGCGGCAAAGTTCGCTCAACAGTTCATCCAGACGCATGTTGTTGGCCAGCAGCATACCCTTGTCCCAAGCGACGGTGTTTAGGTCAAAACGCTGCGCAGCCTCGGCCCTGTCGAGCCTGAAGCGCTGACGCTCGCCAGCACTGAGGGTCGTGCTTTCGCGCAGTAATTGCGGGGTGACCACCACTTGCCCTTCGAGAACGGACACCTGACTTGTGGCGTTTTCTGTGCGCACGCAAAACCGGGTGCCCTGCGCATGAGCCGTGCCTTGCGGAGTTTCGACGATAAAGGGGCGCGCGCCGGGGTCTTTGGCGCTGCTGATCAACATTTCGCCATTGAGCAACAGGACGCGTCGCTCTTGCGGATTGAAAGCGATGTTCACCGCGCTGTCGGTGTTGAGCAGCAACTGGCTGCCATCGGGCAGTTGCAGGTTTTTCTGTTCACCCACGGCGGTGCGCTGATCGGCGGTCCATTGCTCCCAAGGCAGGTGTTGCGATGCCATACCCAAGGGCCCGGCAATAAACAACAAGCCCAGCCGGGTGAGGGTCTGTCGGCGACTCAAGCCCTCTTTGCGCGAAGCCCGTTGCAAAGTCTGCATGGCGAGGTTGGCCGGCACACCACGAAAATCCCCGAGCAGTACTTCGACCCGCTGCCAGGCCTGGGCATGCTCGGCACTGCGGCTGCGCCATTGGGCGATGGCCTGGTGATCGGCGGCCGTTGCCGTGCCGGAATGCAATTGCACCAGCCAGTCGGCGGCTTCGCCAAGAATCTGCGGGTTGATCATCGACGAATTCATCAGGCGACACTCAGGCAGGCAATGAACGCCGTGCGCATGTGGCGTTTGACGGTGATCAACGAGACATTCAAACGGGTGGCGATCTGCGCGTACGTAAGGCCCTCGATCTGCGACAGCAAGAACGTTTCGCGGGTGACGGCGGGCAGTTCCCGTAGCAGCGCTTCGATGCGCCACAGGGTTTCAAGGATCAGCAGACGGGTTTCCGGCGACGGCACTTCGGCCGCCGGCAAATGCGCGATGGTTTCCAGGTACGCGCGCTCGATGTCCTGCCGCCGCCAGCGGTCAATCACCAGGCCTTTGGCAATGTGCGTCAACAATGCCCGCGGCTCGCTGCCCAGCGGTTTCACCACCTGACGTGTCAACAAGCGCAGGAAGGTGTCGTGGGCCAGGTCGGCCGCATCACAACGGTTGCCCAGTTTGCGATGCAGCCAACTCTGCAGCCAACCGTGATGTTCGCTGTAGAGATGATGAACTTGCTGGTTCAGGGATTGATCGGCGGACGGCATGGCGGGCAAGTACTCGACTCGGGCATCCTGCGTGAGTGCAATTAAGAATTGATCGCATTCTAGTAGGGCGGGCCGAGTGATGGCAATTCACATTTCGTACTTTTCTTTCGGGGCCTGTGTCGGTGGTCTCCTCGACTTCTCGAATATTGGCTATTTGCCCAAAACACTCGCGAGACTAACGTAGCTCCACATCCATTTGCCCTGGAGCACACCATGCAACCGCGTATCGATTTCTACACCGCCAGCCCTGACGCCCTCAAAGCCATGATTGCGCTGGAAACCGCTGTATCCAAGCTGCCGCTGGAAAAGAACCTGATCGAACTGGTCAAGTTGCGCGCCTCGCAAATCAACGGTTGTGCCTTCTGCATCGACATGCACACCGCTGACGCGATCAAAGGCGGCGAAACCCCACGCCGTCTGTTTGCCGTGACTGCCTGGCGTGAAGCGCCATTCTTCACCGAACGTGAACGCGCCGCTCTGCTGTGGACCGAATCGCTGACCCAGCTCAGCCTGACCCACGCCCCGGATGAAGATTACGAGGTGGTCGCGGCCCAGTTCAGCCCCAAGGAACTGGTCGACCTGACAGTCGCCATCAACACCATCAACAGCTGGAACCGCCTGGCCGTCGGCTTCCGCAAAACCCCTCAGGCCTGATTTTCAGGAACAGTGCCGAGGCTCAATGGGCATCGGCACTTGGCGTGGGCGGTGGTTGCTCCTTGCGCATCAAGGGCACCATCGCTTTCCGGTTATGTCATTTGCTTGCCTGTCGGCAGAAAAATTGCGATCTGGCATAAGGCATTGCACATTTCAGGTGCAGGCTTCAACGGACCAAGGTATTCAGACGTAGAACCACACCAACCCAGCACTGTTAGGCTTCACGGGTATTCTTGCCTGGCATGCAAAACGGATACGATTTCGATTCGATCCGTCACCCGGTAGACACCAGATAATTGGGATGAACAACAATCTCCCGCGTACCGGGTACGCGACCGAATCGATATAGGTAGGGATGTTGCGGAAGGGCTGAGGTAGCAACCTCAATGGCTTGGTACAGCTCGCTAGCGGCTACAAGGTGGCGGTCGCCGATGTAATCAATGATTTGCCACAGCTCAGTTCGGGCTTCGGGTCGCCACTCAACCAGCATTGAGCTTATTGCGCTTGCTTTCGATTAGGGCGCGCAGGTCAGCCATTACCTGATCGTGCGGAACATTCGGGCGTGGATCATCGAGCGATGTCTGTACTTTTGCACGGAACCAACGGTCGTAGCTGGTGGCTTGCTCTTCGGTTTCAAACTCTGAAACGATGAGGGAAAGTTCAGCGCTCATTGAGTGACCTCCGGGATCGATACCTGGCAGTCTAATCAGTCGGTGGCTCACTGTCGTGGATTTCAAGAGTGCATCATGCCCAGCAACTGCATCTTCTGATCATCGTGCTGACCGAAAGTCTGTTGTCGGATCCGGGTTTCACTCGGTGCTGTGGAAGCTGCCGCAGGCTGCGACCTTATAAAGACAAGGTCAAAAGATCGCAGCCTGGTTTCACTCGACAGCCCCTACGGCAAGGGGTTAGACGCGCTCGAAAATCGCCGCGATCCCCTGGCCACCACCGATGCACATGGTCACCAGCGCGTAGCGGCCGTTGGTGCGGTGCAGTTCGTGGATGGCTTTGGTGGCGATGATCGCGCCGGTGGCGCCGACCGGGTGGCCCAGGGCGATGCCCGAGCCGTTCGGGTTGACTTTGGCCGGGTCGAGGTCGAGTTCCTGGCTGACCGCGCAGGCCTGGGCGGCGAAGGCGATGTTGGCTTCGACCACGTCCAGGTCAGCGACGGTCAGGCCGGCGCGTTTGAGTGCCAGGCGCGTGGCAGGGATCGGACCGAGGCCCATCAGTTCCGGTTCGACGCCGGCGTGGGCGTAGCTGACCAGGCGCGCGAGTGGCTTGAGGTTATTGACCTGGACAGCGGTGCCGGTAGCCATGACCAGGGCAGCGGCGCCGTCGTTCAGGCCCGAGGCGTTGCCGGCAGTCACCGAACCGTCTTTCTTGAACGCAGGCTTCATGCCGGCCAGTTGTTCCAGGGAGGTGGCACGCGGATGCTCGTCGACGCTGAACAGCTTGGTGCCCTTGCGATCCTGGATTTCCACGGTGGCGATTTGTTCGCTGAAGTAGCCGTTGGCAATCGCGTGGGCGGCGCGTTTCTGGTCTTCAAAGGCCAGGGCGTCTTGCATCTCGCGGGTGATGCCGTTGCGTGCGGCCACGTTTTCGGCGGTGATGCCCATGTGAATGCCATGGAACGGGTCATGCAGGATGCCGAGCATGTAGTCGATAACCTGGGCGTTGCCCATGCGCGAACCCCAGCGGGCGCTCGGCATCAGGTACGGGCCTCGGCTCATGGATTCGGCACCGGCACCGACGACGATGTCGGCGTCGCCGAGCATCAGGGTTTGCGCGGCGTTGATGATCGCTTGCAGGCCCGAACCGCACAGGCGGTTGACGTTGTAGGCCGGGGTTTCCTTGGGAATGCCGGCGTTCATCGCGGCAACCCGGGAAATGTAGGCGTCACGGGTTTCAGTCGGGATCACGTTGCCCATCACCAAATGGCCGACGAGCGCCGGGTCTACGGCGGCCCGCTCCAGGGCGGCTTTCACAGCGGTGGTCGCGAGGTCGGCCAATGGCACGTCCTTGAGCGAACCGCCGAAGGTACCGATGGCGGTACGGGCGGCGCTGACTACGAAGATGTCCGGGGTGTTCATGACTGGGCTCCTTTCGGTGGATTCTTATCTGTACTGCGATTGAGCAGGGCGTTCAAGGCTGTTTTTGCCTCATCGCTGTTGAGGCGCTGGATGAACAGCGTGTTTTCTTCGCGCAGGGTGGCCTGCAGTTCTTCCATACCCGGCTGCTTTATCAATTGCCGGGATTGGCGCAAGGCTTGCTGAGGCATCGCCAAAAAGCGCTGGGCAATTTTGGCGGCCGCGGCCAGGCACTGTTCGCCGTCATCGAAGGCTTGGTTGGCCAGGCCCCAGGCCACCGCTTCGCTGCCATCGAGGCTGTCACCCAATAGCAGCAGGCGCGCGGCACGGGCGTGGCCGAGCAGGCGAGGCAATAGCAGGCTGGCGCCAAATTCGGGGCACAGACCCAGATTGACGAACGGCGTACGCAGCTTGGCGTCGCGCGTAATCAGCACCTGATCGCAATGCAACAGCAGGGTGGTGCCGATACCGATGGCCGCTCCGCAAACTGCTGCGATCAACGGCTTTTGCAGGTGCGTCACGGCGCGCATCAGGCGAAACGCGGGGCTGTCCAGGTGCTTCGGCGGTTCCTGCAGGAAGTCCACCAGGTCGTTGCCACTGGTAAAACAGTTCGGGCCGCCGGTGATGATGATCGCCCCCACGGCATCGTCTTCATTCGCGGTAAGCAACAGGTCGGCCAGCCGCGTGTACATGCTGTTGGTCAGCGCGTTGAGCTTGTCCGGGCGGTCGATGGTCAGCGTCAGCACGCCATCGCGGTGTTCTTGTTTGATCAGGTCGGTCATGGCGGGCTCTCGCCGAGTCGGTTCAACGGGCACTTTAAGCGCCAGGCAAACCCTGCCGCTATGCCAAAACGGGTCAACCGGGCTGATGCTTTTTGCCATGTCGCCGGCCCATCGGGTGTTCACACCCATTCGGGGTATGGTGCCGACCTGTGAATCCGCCAATAGTAGGTACATCCGCTCATCCAGAGCCGAACTCGCTTGATAAGGTGCATTTGCTATGGGCAAGACACTGCTTAAGGTGATTTCCAGTCTGTTTGTTGTACCGCTGACCCTGAATGCCTACGCCGCTGAGGTAAACGACAGCAACACGCTGCGGCTTTATAACTGGGCGGATTACATCGGCGAGAAAACCCTCGCCGATTTCGAAAAAGCCACCGGCATCAAAGTCATCTACGACACCTTTGATGCTTACGAAACGGTGCAGGCCAAGTTGCTCACCGGGCACTCCGGCTATGACCTGATCGTGCTCAACGCGTCCCTCGCACCGCCGCTGATCCAGGCCAAGGTGTTCCAGCCACTGGACAAGAAACTGCTGCCGAGTTGGACCAACCTCGATCCGAAAATCTTGCAGGACCTGCAAGGTTTCGACCCCGGCACGATGTATTCCGCGCCCTATACCTGGGGCAGCAATGGCATCACCTACAACGTCGACAAGATCAAGGAGCGCATGCCGGACGCGCCCATCGGTTCGCTGGCGATGATTTTCGATCCGAAAATTGTTTCGCGCTTCGCCGATTGTGGTGTGACCCTGGTCGATGCGCCGACCGAAGTGATTCCGCTGGCCCTCAAATACCTTGGCCGCGATCCGCGTAGCGCCAAGCCAGAGGACCTGAAAGCCGCGCAGGAACTGCTGTTGTCGGTGCGGCCATACATTCGCAAATTCGACTCGGTCAATTACCTGACCAGCCTGCCCAATGGCGACGTGTGCATGGCGATGACCTGGTCCGGCGACTACGCCACAGCCATGGCCCGCGCCGAAGAAGCCAAGTTGAACATCAACCTGTCCTACTTCATTCCCAAGGAAGGTTCGTTGATCTGGTTCGACAACCTTTACATCCCGGCCGACGCGCCCCACGTCGCCAATGCCCACAAGTTCCTGGAGTACCTGATGCAGCCGCAGGTGATGGCGGACGTCACCGACTACATCCATTACGCCAACAGCAACGCCGCGGCCACGCCTTTGTTGAAGGCCGATGTACGCAACAACCCGGCGATTTACCCCGATGCCGAAACCCGCGAACGGCTGTTTCCGCAGAAGACTCAGGACGGCAAGGACATGCGGGCCATGACCCGGGTCTGGAGCACCGTCAAGAGCGGCATTTGATTGGTTCGAACGTTAGTCAATTCGGTTAGAGGTTTACTTATGGCGACGCCAACACGCAGCGTTTTTTCCCCAGCGGATGAATCCCGGCTGGTCAAAGCCGACAAGGCCCACCATATGCACGGCTATCACGTGTTCGACGAGCACGCCGAACAGGGTTCGCTGAACATCGTCGCCGGAGACGGCGCCTACATCTATGACACCCAGGGCAACCGCTTCCTCGATGCAGTGGGTGGCATGTGGTGCACGAATATCGGCCTGGGGCGTGAAGAAATGGCCGACGCCATCGCTGACCAGGTACGGCAATTGGCCTATTCGAATCCGTTTTCCGACATGTCGAACAACGTCGCCATCGAGCTCTGCGAGAAGCTCGCCAGCCTGGCGCCGGGGGATCTCGATCACGTGTTCCTGACCACCGGCGGCTCCACCGCTGTGGACACCGCGTACCGACTGATCCAGTACTACCAGAACTGCCGTGGAAAACCGCAAAAGAAGCACATCATTGCGCGCTTCAACGCGTACCACGGCTCTACCACACTGACCATGTCGATCGGCAACAAGGCTGCCGACCGGGTGCCGGAGTTCGATTACGCCAACCCGCTGATCCATCACGTTTCCAACCCCAACCCGTACCGTGCACCAGACGGCATGGATGAGGCGCAGTTTCTCGAATTTCTGGTCAAGGAATTCGAAGACAAGATCCAGTCGATTGGCGCTGACAAGGTCGCGGGTTTCTTCGCCGAGCCAGTGATGGGCTCGGGCGGGGTGATCATTGCGCCCAAGGGCTATCTCAAGTGCATGTGGGAAGTCTGCCAGCGCTACGACATTCTGTTCGTCGCCGACGAAGTGGTGACTTCGTTCGGACGCCTGGGCAAGTTCTTCGCCTCCCTCGATGTGTTCGATGTGCAACCCGACATCATCACCACTGCCAAGGGCCTGACCTCGGCTTACCTGCCGCTGGGCGCGTGCATCTTTTCCGAGCGCATCTGGAAAGTCATCGCCGAACCGGGCAAGGGCCGTTGTTTCACCCACGGTTTCACTTACAGTGGCCATCCGGTGTGCTGCACGGCGGCGCTGAAAAACATCGAAATCATCGAACGAGAAAACCTGCTGGCCCATGTCGAGGATGTCGGCGGCTATCTGGAACAACGTTTGGCGACGCTGCGGGACTTGCCGTTGGTGGGCGATGTGCGCTGCATGAAGCTGATGGCGTGCGTGGAGTTTGTCGCGGACAAACGCACCAAGGAACTGTTTGCCGACGAGATCAACATTGGCGAGAAAATCCATTCGCGGGCCCAGGCCAAAGGCTTGCTGGTGCGGCCGATCATGCACCTCAACGTCATGTCGCCGCCGTTGATCCTCACCTATGCGCAAGTCGATGAGATCGTCGAGACCCTGCGGGTGTGCATCCTGGAGGTGGCGGCCGAACTTTCAGCGAACGGCCAGTACGCGGGCCAATGATTTCGTCGGTCAAGCTGTTACCAAGGGCTTGCGCAGCCGCTAGACTGCGGGGCATGAGCAAACCAGACGACAATACGCTGATCGCCATGCCCTTCGGGGCATTGCACAAATGGCATGGGGGAATGCGCGAGGCATTCGCCCATATCGATGAGCCTGACGCCCTGCAACACCTGGCATCCGCGTTGGCGCAACTGGCGGGCGTCGAGTCGATGATGATCAGCCTGGAGCGCAAGGACCGCGCGCCACAGTTGCTGCATCAGCGCGGGATTGCCCAGGAATATCAGGTGTCGATTCTTGAGCGTTATTTTGCCGGGGGCTATTTGCTCGACCCGTTCTGCCTGGCGGTGGAGCAGGGGCTGGCGCAAGGGTTCTATCACCTGGAAGAAATCGCCCCGGACCACTTCTTCGACAGCGACTACTACAAGACTTATTACCTGAACGCGGGCTGTTCCGAAGACAGCTACTACATTGTCGATACTGGCAATGACACGAAGATTTCACTCAGCCTGTTTCAGGGTTTCGGCGGTGAGTGCCTGTGCGCCGAGCAATTGAATCTGCTGCGCGCCGTGGAACCGCTGGTGCGTGAATTCATCAGTGAATTCAGCCAGCGCGGGATGCTGCGCAGTCGCGAGATCCAGTGCGACCAGGATCAGGGCCAACGCGATGATCTCAAGCATCGGGTGCAGTCGGCTTTCGAGCATTTCGGCAGCGATTTGCTGACCGAGCGCGAGCGGCAAGTGGCGCACATGGTCCTGCGCGGGCATTCGGTGAAGTCTACGGCCAGCCAGATGGGCATCTCGCCGGAAACCGTGCGCATGCACCGCAAGAACCTGTACCTGAAGCTGGAGGTGGGGTCGCAGTCGGAATTGTTTGCGCTGTTTATCGAGTGGTTGCGCAGGCACTGAGCCTTTCACGATCGTTCCCACGCTCTGCGTGGGAACGATCAGTCAATGGTGCGAGGTCAGTCTTCGCGTTTTACAACCAACGTTAAAATGTCATAGCTGGCCACCAGTTCGCCGAGTTGGTTGGTCACCTCCACATCCCACGCCACCACGCCTTGCGGAATTCCTTGAGGGCTCTTCTTGCCCTGGTCGATCTTGCGTTTGCAGGTCAGGCGCGCCTGGATGGTGTCGCCGATGCCCACCGGGTTGATGAAGCGCAAGGTGTCCAGGCCATAGTTGGCCAACACCGGCCCCGGCGCAGGCGACACAAACAGCCCGGCTGCCGCCGACAGCACGAAGTAACCGTGGGCAATGCGCTTGCCGAATTGCGATTCCTTGGCGGCGATCTCGTCGAAATGCATGTAGAAGTGGTCGCCCGACAGGCAGCCGAAGTTCACCAGATCGGCTTCAGTGACGGTGCGGCGGTGAGTCAGCAGCGATTCGCCGATCTGCAGGTCCTGGAAGTAACGACGGAACGGATGCACTTCGGTTTCGATGACCTTGGCACCACGCACGTACTCGCCGGTGACCGCCGCCAGCATGGTCGGCGAACCTTGAACCGCCGCGCGTTGCAGGTAGTGTTTCACCGCACGCAGGCCACCGAGTTCTTCACCGCCACCGGCGCGGCCCGGACCACCGTGCTTGAGTTGCGGCAGCGGCGAGCCGTGACCGGTGGATTCGCCAGCGGACTCACGGTCCAGCACCAGTAGCCGACCGTGCAATGCAGCCGCCACCGGAATGGCTTTGGCGGCGATGTGCGGATCCTTGGTGATCAAACTGGCCACCAGGCTGCCTTTGCCGCGTGCAGCCAGGGCCAAGGCTTCATCCAGATCATCGTAGGCCATCAAGGTGCTGACCGGGCCGAACGCTTCGATATCGTGGGCGCCGCCCTCGGCATGCGGGTCGCGGGCCTGCAACAGGGTTGGCGCGAAGAACGCGCCTTTGTCGACATTTTCACCACGCGGTTCAAAGCCATCGCGCGCGCCAAACAGCATGTCGCTGCTCTGCAACAGCGCTTGCAGACGTTCAGTCACGTCCTTCTGCTGGTCGTGGGACGCCAGCGCACCCATGCGCACGCCTTCCACCGACGGGTCGCCGACCACCACTTTGGCCAGGCGATCGCGCAGGCGGGTGGCGACTGCATCGATGTGCTTGGCCGGGACGATGGCGCGGCGGATGGCGGTGCATTTCTGCCCGGCCTTGGTGGTCATTTCCCTGGCGACTTCCTTGATGAACAGCTCGAACTCTTCGTCATCCGGGGTCACGTCCGGGGCGAGGATCGCGCAGTTCAGCGAGTCGGCTTCGGCATTGAACGGCACCGAATTGCGAATCAGGTTCGGGTTGACCCGCAGCTTGGCCGCGGTATCGGCCGAACCGGTGAAGGTCACCACGTCCTGGCCTTGCAGGCGGTCGAGCAGGTCGCCGGTGCCGCCGATGATCAATTGCAGGCTGCCGGCCGGCAACAGACCGGATTCGTCCATCAGTCGCACTACGGCTTCGGTCAGGTAGCTGGTGGCGCTGGCCGGCTTGACGATGCACGGCATGCCGGCGAGGAAGCTCGGGGCGAACTTTTCGAGCATGCCCCAGATCGGGAAGTTGAACGCATTGATGTGCACCGCCAGGCCGCCACGAGGCACCAGGATGTGGGTGCCGGCGAAGGTGCCCATTTTGCTCAGCTGCATCGCCGGGCCTTCATGGACGACGTTGCCCGACGGCAGTTCCCGCGAGCCGAGGCTGGCGTAGGTGAACAGCGTGCTGTTGCCGCCCTCGATGTCGATCCAGCTGTCGGCGCGGGTGGCGCCACTGTGGTGGGAAATCGCGTAGAGCTGTTCCTTGCGCTCGCTCAAGTACAGAGCCAACGCCTTGAGACGTTGGGCGCGTTGCTGGAAATCCAGCGCCATCAGGCCACTGATGCCCTGGCGGCGACCGTGCTCGATGGCTTCGGCGAAGTCCGGGCGCTCTTCATGGGTGTACGCAATATCGTGGCCGTCGATGGCACTGCGCAGGACTTGCGCGCCGTGTTGGCCGAGCCAGCGGCCGGCGATGAAGCTTTGCAGGGTTGGGGCATGCGGTGCAGTTGAGGAGGACATCAGGATTGCTCCGGGTATGGTCAGTGTCTGGCGCGGTTCGAGCCGCGCCGGTCAAAAGAGGATCAGTGCTGGCTGGCGCCCGAGGCGCCGATACCGGTCATGGAACGGATGAACTGCGCCAGATAACGACCGCGTTCAAGGGCTGCACGGGGTGACTGGTCGGTGACGGAAAACAGCCAGGCGCTGAAGAAGGCCAGGCTCATGGAAAACAGCGCCGGGTTGGAATACGGGAACAGTGCCTTGTCGTGATGCATGACGTTGACCCACACGGCCGGGCTCAGTACCAGCAGGACAATCGCCGAGACCAGGCCAGCCAGGCTGCCGAGCACTGCGCCACGAGTGGTCAGGCCTTTCCAGTACATCGAAAGGAACAGCACCGGGAAATTCACCGAGGCGGCGATGGCCAGCACCAGGCCGGAGAGGAAGGCAATGTTCTGCGACTCGAACAGCAGGCCGAGGATGATCGCCAGCACGCCGATGCACAGGGTGGCGATTCGCGACACGCGCATCTCTTGCTGTTCGCTGGCCTGGCCCTTGCGCATCACGCAGGCATACAGGTCATGGGACACCGCCGAGGCGCCGGACAGTGCCAGCCCGGCAACCACCGCCAGAATGGTGGCGAAGGCCACCGCCGAGATGAAACCGAGGAACAGGTTGCCGCCAACGGCCTGGGCCAGGTGCACGGCGATCATGTTGCCACCGCCGATGATCGCGCCACTGGCGTCACGGAATGCCGGGTCGGTGCCGACCATGACGATGGCGCCGAAGCCGACGATGATCAGCAGCAAGTAGAAGTAACCGATGAAACCGGTGGCGTAGAACACGCTTTTACGCGCTTCCTTGGCATCGCTGACGGTGAAGAAACGCATCAGGATGTGCGGCAGGCCGGCAGTGCCGAACATCATGCCAAGCCCTAAGGAAATTGCGTCGATCGGGTTCGACAGCAAACCGCCGGGGGCCATGATCGCGCCGCCCTTGGCATGCACGGCAGTGGCACCGGCAAACATCGCTTCGGTGCTGAAACCGAAGTGCTTGAGCACCATGAACGCCATGAAACTGGTGCCGAACAGCAGCATCACCGCCTTGATGATCTGCACCCACGTGGTGGCGAGCATGCCGCCGAAGGTCACGTAGAACACCATCAATACGCCGACCAGCATCACGGCGTAGAGGTAGTCGATGCCGAACAGCAATTCGATCAGCTTGCCAGCGCCGACCATCTGCGCCACCAGGTACATCAGCGCCACGGTCAGGGTGCCGAATGCCGACGTCAGGCGCACCGGGGTTTGTTCCAGTCGATAGGAGACCACGTCGGCGAAGGTGTATTTGCCCAGGTTGCGCAGGCGTTCGGCAATCAGGAACAGGATGATCGGCCAGCCCGCGAGCACGCCCAATGCGTAGAGCAGGCCGTCGTAGCCATTGAGGAACATCATCGCGGAAATGCCGAGGAACGAGGCAGCCGAGATCATGTCACCGGCAATCGCCAGGCCGTTCTGAAAACCCGTCATGCCGCCGCCAGCCGTATAGAAATCGCTGGTGGAGCGGGTGCGCAGTGCCGCCCAGCGTGTCACGCCGAGGGTGAACAGGACGAACACCAGGAACATGCCAATGGCGTTCCAGTTGAGCGGGCGGGACACGCCATCGGCGGCCACCGCCAGATCAGTGACCACCACCAGCGGCAACAGGAACAACGCGAGAAGACGGCTCATCGGGCGCACTCCTGTTTGAGTTTTTCGTTCAGCGGGTCGATCACGTTGTTGGCGCGATAGACATAGAAACCGGTCAGGGCAAAGGCCAGCACCACGATGACCACACCCACCAGCATGCCCACGGTGGTCACGCCGCCGCTCAGGGATTGGCCGAGGGTGGCGGGGGAGAACGCGACCAGCAACACGAAGCCGAAGTAAATCACCAGCATGATCAGCGACAGCGACCAGTACAGCGTCTGCTTGCGCCGCACCAGTTGAATGAAGTCGGGGTGCTGGCGGATGAGTTCTATGTCTTGGGGTGTCATGACGCGCTCTCCTTTGTTGTTTTTGTTTTGGGGTGAAACAGTATTTCGGGTCTATCGCTAAAACTGTGGGAGCGGGCTTGCCCGCGATAACGATGGATCAGTCACCAGTGATGTTGAATCTGATGGCCTCATCGCGGGCAAGCCCGCTCCCACAGGGTTTGGTGTGGCGCCTGATATCAGAGCTGGTCGAAATCCAGCACCACCTTGTCGCTGATCGGGAAGGCCTGGCACGACAGCACATAACCGGCGGCCACTTCGTAGTCTTCCAGAGCGTGGTTGCTGTCCATTTCCACTTCGCCTTCGATCACCTTGCATTTGCAGGTCGAGCACACGCCGGCCTTGCACGAATAAGGCAGCTCGGCGCCCTGGGCATTGCCCGCATCGAGGATGCTCTGGCTGTTACGCGGCAGGTCGAAGGCCAGGGCGCGGCCGTCGCTGATCACGGTGATTTGGCTGACCGCTGAATCCACCTGGCGCGCCGCTTCACGGGCTTCGCGTTTTTGCTGGCTGCCGGCGGCGGCGAACAGTTCGAAATGGATGCGTTCAGGTTGCATGCCCTTGGCCTTGAGACCATCACGCACGGTCTCGGTCATCTCCTGCGGACCACAGATGAAAGCGGCGTCGAGCGCCTTGACATCGAGCCAACGGCTGAACAGTTGCTCGCATTTCTCGGCGTTGATCCGGCCGTTGTACAGGTCGACGTCCTGTTGCTCGCGGCTGAACACGAAGATCAGGTTAAGTCGTTGCAGGTAGCGGTTTTTCAGGTCTTCGAGCTGTTCGCGAAACAGCGCGCCGGAGCTGGAGCGATTGCCGTACAACAGGGTGACGCGGCTGTGGGGTTCGGTTTCCAGGGTGGTCTTGATGATCGACAGGATCGGCGTGATGCCACTGCCGGCGGCCACGGCCAGATAGTTGCCATGACGCGCCGGGTCGAGTTCGACGCAGAAATGCCCGGCCGGAGGCATCACCTCCAGCGTGTGGCCGGCCTTGAGCTGCTCGTTGGCAAACGCCGAAAAGCGTCCACCGGCCACACGCTTGACGGCGATGCGCAGTTCACCGTCGTTGACCCCGGTGCAGATCGAATAGGAGCGACGCACTTCTTCGCCGTCCAGTTGGGTACGCATCACAAGGTGCTGGCCCTGGGTGAAGTGAAAACTGTCCTGCAAGTGCTGCGGAATTTCGAAGGCGATGGACACCGCGTCACGGGTTTCGGCGCGTACATCCTTGATGGTCAGGCTGTGAAATTTGCTCATTGTTGTTCTCCAGCTGGGACGGCCGATTCGCCGCTCAGATGCACTTGAAATAGTCGAACGGTTCCCGGCAATCGACGCAGCGGTACAGCGCCTTGCACGCGGTGGAACCGAACTCGCTGAGCACCTCGGTGTGGGCGCTGCCGCATTGCGGGCATACAACCTGCGGGCTTTCGCCGAGCAGGCTGCGCTTGCTGGTGCTGCCCTCGGGCGGGGCGATGCCGTAGGCGCGCAGGCGTTCGCGCCCACTGTCGCTGATCCAGTCGGTGGTCCAGGCCGGGGTCAATTTGCGTTCCAGCTGCGGCGCCTTGAATCCGGCGAGCTCCAGGGCATCACGGATATCGCTCTCGATCACTTCGGTGGCCGGGCAACCGGAGTACGTCGGCGTGACCACAACGTGAAGGTGCCCGGCCTGCCAGCCCAGATCGCGGACAATGCCCAGGTCGACCACGCTGACCACCGGGACTTCCGGGTCCATGACCCCGGCCAGAATCGCCCAGGCGGCAGCCAGGTCGGACGGTTGCGCCGGCCGGGCGCCGAGGTCGCTGGCGATCAGCTCACCAGGTTGCATCGGGGTACGCTCGTGGCAGGAACTGCATCTCGGCCAGCAGAATTCCCAGGTGTTCGCTGTGCAGGCCCTTGCGCGCATTCAGATAGAAATAGCTCGGCGCGGCGGGCACGGGCAGGGTGGCGCTGGCGAAGATTTCGTTGACCTTGGCTTGCCACTGCGCGGCGACGCTGGCGATGTCCGGGGTGATGCCGGCTTCGCACAGGCGCTGTTCGCTGTCGTCGGCGGCGATCAGTTCTACAGTGAAGCGCCAGACTTCGGGGATTGCCGCGAGCATGCGCTTGTGGCTTTCCTCGGTGCCGTCACCCATACGCTCAATCCATTCGCCGGAGCGGCGCAGGTGATAGGTCACTTCCTTCACCGCCTTGGCGGCGATCCCGGCGATGCGTTCGTCGCTGGACTGGCTCAGGCCCTGCAGCACCGGCAAATGCCAGGCGTCATAGAGGAACTGCTTGAGCATGGTCACTGCGAAGTCGCCGTTGGGTTGTTCCACCAGCAGCAGATTGCGATAGGCGCGCTCATCGCGACGAAACGCCAGGTGATCGGCATCGCTGCCGTCACCAAGCAATTGGGCGGCGTATTCCAGCCAGTTGCGCGCCTGGCCCACCAGGTCGAGGCCGACGTTCATCAGCGCCAACTCTTCTTCCAGCGCCGGGGCCTTGCCGCACCATTGGCACAGGCGCTGCCCCTGGATCAGGGCGCTGTCGCCAAGACGCAACAGGTATTCGATCAAATCAGTCTTGTTGTCCATGGTCGACCTCACATGTGCCCGACTTCGGCCGGCAACTCGTAGAAGCTGGCGTGGCGGTAGACCTTGTCGTCCGACGGGTCGAACAGCGGGTCTTTTTCATCCGGCGACGAAGCGGTGATCAGGGCTGAAGGCACCACCCACAGGCTCACGCCTTCGCTGCGACGGGTGTAGAGCTCGCGTGCGTTCTCGATGGCCATGGTGGTGTCGGCGGCATGCACGCTGCCGACATGCTTGTGGTTGAGGCCGTGCTTGCTGCGCACGAAGACTTCGAAGAGGGTCCACTCGGACATTTCAATTACTCCACATCAGGTGGCCGAATCAGGCGGCGTTCTTGTTTTGTTTTTTGCGGGCGTGGGCGACGGCGGCTTCACGTACCCAGGCACCGTCTTCAATCGCCTTGCGGCGGGTGGCAACGCGTTCGGTGTTGCACGGACCGTTGCCCTTGAGCACTTCGTAGAATTCGCTCCATTGGATTTCGCCAAAATCGTAGTGACCGCGTTCGGCATTCCACTTCAGGTCCGGATCGGGGCAGGTGCAGCCCAGCAGTTCCAGTTGCGGGATGGTTTGGTCGATGAAGCGCTGGCGCAGTTCATCGTTGCTCTGGCGCTTGATTTTCCAGGCCATCGATTGCGCGCTGTTCGGCGAGTGTTCGTCGCTCGGGCCGAACATCATCAGCGACGGCCACCACAGACGATTGATCGCGTCCTGGACCATGTCTTTTTGCGCCTGATTACCGTGGCGCATCATGGTCAGAAGAATTTCGTAGCCCTGGCGCTGGTGGAAGCTCTCTTCCTTGCAGATGCGCACCATGGCCCGGGAGTAGGGGCCGTACGAGGTGCGCTGCAACACCACCTGGTTGACGATCGCCGCGCCATCCACCAACCAGCCCACCGCGCCCATGTCGGCCCAGTTCAGCGTCGGGTAATTGAAGATGCTCGAATACTTGGCCTTGCCGCTGTGCAGTTTGGCGATTTCTTCATCACGGTCGGCGCCGAGGGTTTCCATGGCGCTGTACAGGTACAGGCCGTGGCCGGCTTCGTCCTGGATCTTGGCCATCAGTTGCAGTTTGCGTTTGAGCGTCGGCGCGCGGGTGACCCAATTGCCTTCGGGCAGCATGCCAACGATTTCGGAGTGGGCGTGTTGGGAAATCTGCCGGATCAGGGTCTGGCGGTAGGCATCTGGCATCCAGTTCTTGGCTTCGATCTTGATTTCTGAATCGATTTTTTCCTGGAAGGCGCGTTCCTGTTCGGACATTTCCGAGAGGTCCTTGATGCGCTTGACGCCGGTTTCTACGAGCTGTGCGTACATTTTTTGTTCCCGCCTTGAAATCTGTTCTGGGGCATGGAGAACTTTATAAGCGATACAGAAATTATTATCAAACATAAAATGACGTGTCGCGTTTGTTTTTTGTATCGCTTTCGATTGATCGTTCCCGCGCTCCGCGTGGGAATGCATCCCGTGACGCTCCGCGTCACCGTTGCGCAGGCGGCGACTGCGGGACGCAGAGCGTCCCCGGCGGTATTCCCACGCGGAGCGTGGGAGCGATCATCTTCCGTGCGCCCAAAAAAAAGCCCCGCAAAAGCGGGGCTGAAAAGGGTGCAGCAGTCATGCTTTCGGACGTTTGTCCAGTACGTGGCAGGCCTTGCCTTCCGAGCGTTTGATCGAATGGAACGGCTGCAAGACAATCCGCGAGCTGATGCCGATATACGTCTTGATGTGTTTGCTCAATTCCCCGCAAACAGCCTTCTGTTGTTCGTCACTCAGGTGCTGGTGCTCTGCCTTGAGTTCGACATGCACATCCACGCTGTCCAGGTTGCCATTGCGATACAGATGGATCTCATAACACTCGGCAAGTTGTTTGACTTTCAGGACCTGTTCTTCAATCTGCGTCGGGAACACGTTGACCCCGCGAATGATCAGCATGTCATCGCTGCGTCCGGTGATTTTGTCGATGCGTCGCATCGGCCGCGCGGTGCCCGGCAGCAGGCGGGTCAGGTCGCGGGTGCGGTAGCGGATCATCGGCAGGGCTTCTTTGCTCAGTGAGGTGAACACCAGTTCGCCCATCTGGCCGTCTGGCAGGACTTCGCCAGTGACCGGGTCGATGATTTCCGGGTAGAAATGGTCTTCCCAGATGGTCGGGCCGTCCTTGGTTTCGGCGCATTCCATGGCGACACCTGGCCCCATGATTTCCGACAGGCCGTAGATGTCCAGCGCGGTGATGCCCAGGCGAGCCTCGATGGCGCTGCGCAGTTCGGCGGTCCACGGTTCGGCGCCGAAGATGCCCAGGCGCAGGGCCAGTTTGTGCGGGTCGATGCCCTGGCGCTCGATTTCATCGGCGATGTTGAGCATGTAGGACGGCGTGACCATGATGATGTCCGGCTGGAAATCCTTGATCAATTGCACTTGCTTTTCAGTCTGGCCACCGGACATCGGAATCACGGTGCAGCCCAGGCGTTCGGCGCCGTAGTGCGCGCCGAGGCCGCCGGTGAACAGGCCGTAGCCGTAGGAAATGTGCACTTTGTCGCCACGGCGGCCACCGGCAGCACGGATCGAACGGGCCACCACATTGGCCCAGGTGTCGATGTCGTTCTGGGTGTAGCCGACCACGGTCGGTTTGCCAGTGGTGCCGCTGGACGCGTGCAATCGCACGATGTCGTGCATCGGTACGGCAAACATGCCGTAAGGGTAGTTGTCGCGCAGGTCGGATTTGGTGGTGAAGGGAAACTTCGCCAGGTCGTCCAGGGATTTGATGTCATCCGGGTGCACGCCCAGCGCATCGAAACGCTGACGATACAGCGGCACGTTGTTGTAGGCGTGGTTCACGCTCCAGCGCAGGCGTTCCAGCTGATGCTGGCGCAGCTCGTCGATGCTGGCGGTTTCCAGCGGGTCCAGCACAGGGTTCAGCACGGCTTTGGCAATTGGCATGTTCATGTATTCACTCGAATTGTTTTTGTGTTCCAGCCCCCGCGTGCAGGGGCTTTGAGTGCATGCCCCAAGGATACCTCTGGGCTCCTTGGGAATCGCGATTCTTTAGTGGGGTAGACGCTCGATGATCAGCGCGATCCCTTGGCCGACGCCGATGCACATGGTGCACAGGGCGAAGCGACCGTTACGTTCTTCCAGTTCATGCAACGCAGTGGTCACCAGCCGTGCACCGCTCATGCCCAGTGGATGACCCAACGCGATGGCGCCGCCATTGGGGTTCACCCGCGGATCGGTGTCGCTCAGGCCAAGCTCGCGCAGCACCGCCAGGCCCTGGGCGGCGAACGCTTCGTTGAGTTCGATCACGTCCATGTCGGCCAGGCTCAGGTTGGCCAGCTCCAGCACCTTGCGCGTGGCCGGCACCGGGCCGATGCCCATGATCCGTGGTTCGACGCCGGCAGTGGCCATGGCCACGACCCGGCCACGGGCTGTCAGGCCGTGGCGTTTGGCGGTTTCCGGGTTGGCCAGCAGCAGCGCGCAGGCGCCGTCGTTGACCCCGGAGGCGTTGCCGGCGGTGATGCTGCCGCCTTCGCGGAACGGCGTCCCCAGTTTGGCCAGTTGCTCAAGGGTGGTGTCGCCGCGAGGATGTTCATCGAGCTCGACCACTTTGGCCGGGCCTTTGCGCTGCGGGATTTCTACCGCGACGATTTCTTTCCCCAATCGCCCACTGGCCTGGGCGGCCGCGGCGCGTTGCTGGCTGCGCAGGGCAAAGGCGTCCTGGTCAGCGCGGGAGATGTTGAACTGTTCGGCGACATTCTCGGCGGTTTCCGGCATGGAATCGATGCCGTAGGCCTTTTTCATCAGTGGGTTGACGAAGCGCCAGCCAATGGTGGTGTCGAACATTTCGGCCGCACGAGAGAACGCCTGCTCAGCCTTGCCCATCACCAGCGGCGCGCGCGACATCGACTCAACACCCCCGACCAGCATCAACCCGGCCTCACCACTGCGAATCGCCCGCGCCGCCGTGCCGACAGCATCCAGCCCGGAGCCGCACAAACGATTGAGGGTGGTGCCCGGCACGCTCACCGGCAACCCGGCCAGCAACGCCGACATGCGCGCGACGTTGCGGTTGTCTTCGCCGGCCTGGTTGGCGCAGCCGTAGATCACGTCGTCGACGCTGCTCCAGTCGACTTGCGGGTGGCGGCGCAACAGTTCGCGCAACGGCACCGCGCCGAGGTCGTCGGCGCGCACGCTGCTCAATGCACCGGCGTAGCGGCCTATCGGGGTGCGGACTGCATCGATGATCAGGGCGTCATTCATTCGGGTTCTCCTGCGTCAGCACCGGGCCGCGCACTTTGTAGGATTTGCCATGGAACAGGGCGATCAACTGGCCCTGCTGGTTTTCAATGCGCACGTCGTAGTTGCCGGTGCGCCCGGAGCGGCTTTGCTCGATGCAGTCGGCGTTGAGCGTGTCACCCAGGCGGGCCGGGGCGATGTAGTCGATGCTGCAACCGATGGCCACGGTGGCTTCGTTGTAGCTGTTGCAGGCAAAGGCAAACGCCGAGTCGGCGAGGGCGAACAGGTAACCGCCGTGGCAAGTGCCGTGGCCCTGGAGCATGTCCGCGCGCACGGTCATGCCGACCCGGGCACAACCGGGGCCGGCCGAGAGCAGGCGCATGCCCATGGCCTGGCTGGCGGTGTCGCGCTGGAACAATGCTTGTGCACAATCGCTGGCCAATGTCATGGCCTGGTGATTAGTCATGGAAGTGTCTCCCTTCGGCGACCCGACGGCGCAGCAGCAGCGACGGCCGGTAGCGTTCCTCGCCATAACTGGCCTGCAGGTTTTCCAGCGTTTCAAGAATGTGCGACAGGCCAATGGCATCAGCCCAGGCCAACGGCCCCTGCGGATAGTTGACCCCGGCGCGCATCGCCAGATCGATGTCGGCAGCCGACGCCACGCCTTGCAGCAGGGCGTCGGCCGCTTCGTTGGCGAGCATCGCCACGGTGCGCAGCACGGCGAGGGCCGGGCTGTCACTGAGCAGGCTGACCTTGAGCCCGGCCCGTTCCAGCAAGGCCACGCCTTGTTCAAGAGCCTGTGGATCGATGCCAGCCGCATGGCTGATGGCGATGCGTTTGGCATTGACGTAATCGAACGCCAGATCCAGTAGGATCAGGTTGCGCAGCCCGTCTTCCCGAGCCCGCTGACAGGCCATGCGCCCATCGCTCAAGGCCAGCACGGCGTCACCGATCCGCAGCAAACCCTTGCCATCGCGCTGGATGATCTGGACGCCTTGTTCGCGCAGTCGCACAAGCAAACCTTGGGCGATACCGAGGTCGCCTTCCACGGCACAAACCTCGACCTGCGCGTCGCTGCTGATTTGCGTGGTGTGCGGGCGCTCTGCCCCTTGGGCGTAGCTGTAGAAACCCTGGCCGCTCTTGCGCCCCAGGCGTCCACCGTCGACCAGTTCTTTCTGGATCAGCGACGGCAGGAAGCGCGTGTCCTGGTAATAGGCGTCGAACACCGAGCAGGTCACGGCGTAGTTGACGTCGTGGCCGATCAGATCGGTCAGTTCGAACGCGCCCATGGCAAAGCCACCGGCCTCGCGCATCAACGCATCCAGTGTCGGGCAGTCGGCCGCGCCTTCCTGAAGCATCCGCAGACTTTCGGCGTAAAACGGCCGGGCCACGCGGTTAACGATGAAGCCCGGTGTGGAGCGGGTGTGCACCGGTTTTTTGCCCCAGGCCCTGGCGGTGTCGTACAGGCACTCGGCCAATGTCGGATCGCTGGCCAGCCCGGAGACGATTTCCACCAGCGCCATCACTGGCGCCGGGTTGAAGAAGTGCAGGCCGAGCAAGCGTTGTGGATGTTCAAGCTGCGCAGCGATGCTGGTGATCGACAGCGATGAGGTATTGCTGGCGAGGATGCAATGTTCACTGCAAATGCCTTCGAGCTGACGGAACAGTGCACGCTTGACCTCGAGGTTTTCGACGATGGCCTCGATGATCAGCGCGCAGTCGGCCAAAGCTTCGATGGCGTCCACTGCTTGCAGGCGAGCGATGGTTGCAGTGCGCGATTCGGCCGACAGCTTGCCGCTTTCGACCCGTTTGCCCAGTTGCCGATCGATGCCTTCAATGGCTTGAGCGGCCGCGCCTGGGCGATTGTCCAGCAGCAGCACCGGATGCCCGGCCTGCGCCGCGACCTGGGCAATGCCCGCGCCCATGGCACCGGCGCCGATCACGGCGATGCGTGCGTTGGTGTTGAGTGCGCTCATGATTCAGCGCCCCTTGAAAACTGGGGTGCGTTTTTCCATGAAGGCGCCGACGCCTTCGCGGTAGTCCTCGCTACGCCCGGCCAGACGTTGCAGGTCTCGCTCCAGTTCCAGCTGTTCGTCAAAGCTGTTGCTCAGACTGGCGTTGAGGCTGCGCTTGATCAGCGCCAGGCCGTAGGTCGGCTGCGTCGCCAGGTGGCGGGCCAGTTTCAGCGCTTCTTCGCGCAGGTCGGCGTCGTCCACGCACTGGTAGATCAAGCCCCATTGTTCGGCCTGTTCGGCACTCAGGCGGTTGCCCAGCAGTGCCAGAGCCTTGGCCCGAGCCATGCCGACCAGGCGCGGCAAGGTCCAGGTACCACCGGAATCAGGGATCAGGCCGATTTTGCAGAACGCCTGAATGAAGCTCGCCGAGCGCGCCGCCAGTACCAGATCGCAGGCCAGTGGAATGTTGGCACCGGCCCCGGCTGCCACACCGTTGACCGCGCAAATCACCGGCATCGGCAGGTCGCGCAGCTGGCGGATCAGCGGGTTGTAGAACTTCTCGATGGACTCGCCCAGATCCGGCACGGCGCTGCCCGGTGCGACGTTGCGGTCGCTCAGATCCTGCCCGGCGCAGAAGCCGCGACCTTCACCGGTCAGCAGCAGCACCCGCACGTCCGGGTTCTGCCGCACTTGTTTGAGCGCTTCTTTGACCTCGCCATGCATCTGGGTGTTGAAGCTGTTGAGCTGGTCCGGGCGATTGAGGCTGAGCAGGGCGACGCCGGCCTCGATGGAAAACAGGATGTGTTCGAAGTTCATGGTCTTGGCGCTCTCTTGGAGATCTCGAATTCAGTGATTACTGGCCGGTAAAGGTCGGCAGGCGTTTTTCCTGAAAGGCGGCAATGCCTTCGTTGCGATCGCGGGTGCCGGCCAGCACGGTGAAGGCGTGGCGCTCGAAGCGCAGGCCGCTGGCGAGGTCGGTGTCCATGGCTTTGAGCAGGGCTTCCTTGGCCAGGCGTACTGCCAGCGGCGCCTTGACCGCGATGCTGCGGGCAATGTGCAGGGCGCGTTCGACGGTGAATTCCGGTTGCGTCACTTCGCTGACCAGCCCGGCGCGTTGGGCCTGGCGGGCATCGATCGGTTCGCCGGTGAGGACCATTTGCATGGCCATGGATTTGCCGACCGCGCGCAACAGGCGTTGGGTACCGCCCGCGCCGGGCATGATCCCGAGATTGATTTCCGGCTGGCCGAAGCGGGCGTCGAGGCCTGCAATGATGATGTCGGCGTGCATCGCCAGTTCGCAACCACCGCCCAGGGCGAAGCCGTTGATGGCGGCGATCAGCGGTTTGCTGAAGCGGGTAATGGCTTGCCACGATGCCTGGCGCGGATCGTCGAGGATACCGACCAGATCGCGCTCAGCCATTTCCTTGATGTCGGCGCCAGCGGCAAAGGCTTTGCGGCTGCCGGTGAGTACGACGACGCGGGTGTCGGGATCGGCTTGCGCAGCATTCAGTTCATCGGCCAGTTCACCGAGTAACTCAGTGGTCAGGGCGTTCAATGCTTGTGGGCGCTGCAGGGTAATCAGGCGGACGCCAGGCTCGATCAACTCGACGGCAAGGGTTAGAGGCATGGCGGATGCCCTCACGGTGCACGCTCGGCGTGATGCCGGCTCGTTATTGGATCGGCCGCTGGGGCCGGTTTTGCCAAAGTATAGCTACAACGTGATACGTAAAAGCAATATGAAAATAGAAATAATGTGTCTTAATTGAGAGTCTTCTGGTTTGATGTCACTGCGATTGAGGGGCCCTGTGTGAGTGATTTGACTCGGTTTTATTGGGTTATTCGTTGATTTTAGGACCCTGCTGGCATTCGTCGGAAAGGGCTGTTTCAAGTGATACGCTTTTTAGTCTTTGTGATTGCAAAAGTGATGTGATACAAAATGAGTCATTAATTGCATCGCTTTGTGAAGGAACCTGCCATGACCTGCTACAGCCTTGATGGCCTGACTCCAGTGGTTGACCCAAGCGCTTATGTGCACCCGTCCGCTGTATTGATAGGTGACGTGATCATCGGCCCGCGTTGCTATGTCGGTCCGCTGGCCAGCCTGCGTGGCGATTTCGGGCGGATCGTGCTGGAGGAGGGCGCCAACCTGCAGGACACCTGCGTCATGCACGGCTTCCCCGACAGCGACACCGTGGTCGAGCGCAACGGCCACATCGGCCACGGCGCGGTGCTGCACGGCTGTCGGATCGGCGCCGATGCGCTGGTGGGGATGAACGCGGTGGTCATGGACAACGCCCGGATCGGTGCGCGTTCTTTCGTTTCGGCGGCGGCGTTCGTCAAGGCCGGGTTCGAATGTCCGGAGCAATCGCTGGTGATGGGTGCACCGGCCGGCGTCAAGCGCACCCTCAGCGATCAGGAAGTGGCGTGGAAGCAGGCGGGAACGCGCGAATACCAGCAACTGGCCCAGCGTTGCCTGGAGCAGATGCAGGTTTGCGAACCGCTGAGCGAACCGGAGCCGGATCGGCCGCGAATCAGCGACAGCGGCCTTCGCCCCAAAGGCAACACTTTGTGAACATGGTCCCCTGCAGGCTGGCTCCTGCAAGGGATTGGGATTAACACCCCGGCATTCGGTATATTCCTTTTCTTTTTTCGCTCGGTACGCCCATGTCGTCCCTGACACCCTTGAACCATCTGATTACGCGCTTCCAGGAGCAGACGCCGATTCGCGCCAGTTCCTTGATCATCACGCTGTACGGTGATGCCATCGAGCCCCACGGTGGCACCGTGTGGCTGGGCAGCCTGATTCAATTGCTCGAGCCGATCGGCATCAACGAACGGCTGATCCGCACCTCGATTTTCCGTTTGACCAAGGAAGGCTGGCTGACCGCCGAGAAAGTCGGCCGCCGTAGCTATTACAGCCTGACCGGCACCGGTCGCCGGCGTTTCGACAAGGCGTTCAAGCGGGTCTACAGCACCAGCATGCCGGCCTGGGACGGTTCGTGGTGCCTGGTGATGCTGTCGCAGTTGACCCAGGACAAGCGCAAACAAGTGCGCGAAGAACTGGAGTGGCAAGGTTTTGGTGCGATTTCGCCAGTGGTCCTGGCCTGCCCGCGCAGCGACCGTGCCGATATCAACGCAACGCTGCTCGACCTGGGGGCCCAGGAAGACACCATCGTCTTCGAAACCACCGCTCAGGATGTGCTGGCCTCCAAGGCCCTGCGCCTGCAAGTGCGCGAGAGCTGGAACATCGAGGAACTGGCGACCCATTACAGCGAGTTCATCCAGCTGTTCCGACCGCTCTGGCAAGCGCTTCGCGAGCAGGAGAACCTGCAACCCTCGGACTGCTTCCTGGCACGGATTCTGCTGATTCACGAGTACCGCAAACTGCTGCTGCGCGACCCGCAATTGCCCGACGAGTTGTTGCCCGGTGATTGGGAAGGGCGTGCGGCCCGGCAGTTGTGCCGTAATATTTACCGTTTGATTTACGCCAAGGCCGAAGAGTGGCTCAACAGCGCACTGGAGACGGCCGATGGTCCGTTGCCGGATGTCGGTGAAAGCTTTTATCGACGTTTTGGCGGACTCAAGTAACACGTCATTGTTCAGGGAAAGGTGCGGTTCAGGAGACTAGAAGCATCCCGATGTCGTGTGGATTGGCGTAGACAATAAAAATAAGCCTGCGTGAGGCCTGACATGATTTCTACAACCGCACAGCGCCAGGACGGGTTCGATCAGTGGATCCATCAGATCAACCAGATCTGCGGCGCCTTCAACGCACAACCCCTGGGCAGCGACTTTGCCGGGCGGATCCGCGAATACCACAGCGATGCCTTAAAGCTCAGCTTCGTCGATGCTTGCCAGGCACGGCTCTACCGCACGCCGCAACAAGTGGCGGCGGGCGAGGACGGCAAGTACTTTGCGGTGTTCCAGCTCGATGGCACCGCAGGCATGGCCCAGGGCGACGACAAGGTGCTGTTGTCCGCCGGTGACATCACCCTGATCGATGCCTCGCGGCCCAGTGATTTCACCTACAGCGAAAATTCCCGGCAATTGTCGTTGATCCTGCCGTATCAACTGGTCGAGCAAACCCTGCGCTTCAACCAGGTCAAGTGCGGCCACCGGATCGCGGCGACATCGCCCATTGCCATGCTTTCGCATCGCTTGATCCTCGATGCCACGCGCCAGCAGAACCTCAGCCGCCAGGAAAGCGAAGCGACCCTGGAAGCGATTGTCAGCCTGCTGCGTCCGGCCATCAGCCAGACCGACGATTGCACAGACCCGCACGAACGGATCTTCCGCAAGACCCTGAGCTTTATCGACGCGAACATCCGCTCCGAGGAACTGTGCCCGGAATGGCTGGCGCGGGAAGTCGGCATGTCGACTCGAGGCCTGTACCGGATGTTTGCCAAGAAAGGCCTGGTGGTGGCGCGCTACATCAAGAACCGACGGCTGGACCTGTGCGCTGAATCCCTGCGTCAGTCAGGCAAGGAACAGAAATTGTCGGTGCTGGGGTATTCGTGGGGGTTTTCCGATTCGAGCTACTTTTCCACAGCGTTCAAATCGCGCTTCGGCATTGCACCGGGCGAATACCGCAAACAGTACGCCTGATTTCATGAGCACCGCTTGACCCTGTGGGAGCGGGCTTGCCCGCGATAGCGGTGTATCAGACAACAATGCTGTCCACTGACACTCCGTCATCGCGGGCAAGCCCGCTCCCACAGGTAATGTGCTTACCGTTTTACTTCGCTGAATTGAGATTCAACGTTGGCGTTTCATCAAAGAAGTTCCACGGCTTGAGCAGCACATGCACCCATTCGGTCGGCATGATCGGCCATTCCTCGGCGCGGGCGATGTGGGTGGTGCCGGTGGTCAGCCAGACCACATTGTCGGTGTTCTCGATGGACTGGTTGTCCTGGGTGAACTGCCCCAGCCCCGAGTCCTTGTCCGAGCGGTTCGGGTATTTGCCTTCCGGGTACTTTTCCTCCGGGTTGTACTGCGTCACCCACAGTTGCTTATCCATGAAACTCAGCCGGTGGTAGAGCCATTCGTCCTTGCCGAAGTTGGCACCCTTGGCCACCGGGTGCGTGCCGCCGGCATACGGAATCAACTGGTAGGACACCGGGTTGCCGACCTTGTTTTCCTTGCTGAAGTTGGTCAGCAGGCGCACGGTCGACGGGTCGAATTTCTGCGCCGCTTGCTGTTCGCTGGTGATTACTCTGGTCTCGGTCTGCATGGTGCTGGTGCGCGGTCCGCCGCGGTCGTTGGGCAACACCACCGGGTTCACTTCCACCAGCGAGTTCTGCTCGCCGTCCACATCCATATCGAGGCGGAAATTGTAGATGTGCTGGTGCGTGGTGCCGACAATGTTGTGGTCGAGCAGAGTGCCGTAGCGGGTGTCTTCCTTGGCGGTATCTTCGTGCATGGTCCTGGATTTCACGCCCTTGACCGCTTCGATACCGGTGGCGCCGGCATCGATGCCGAGGGTGCCGTTCTGCTGGAAGACCCAGTCGAAGATGTAGTCGTAGTTGCCCACGGTGCTGATCCAGCGCACCACCAGTTCACGCCGCTCGGTGCTGAGGTTGGGCTGGCCCATTTCCTGGTGTTTGTACTCCGGGCCGGCATAGCGCTCGAATACCGCGATGGCCCGGGGGATGGCGGTTGGTGCGCCGGTGTAGTCGGCGATGGTGGCGTCCAGCAACACGGCGTTTTGCGGCGCGTCTTTGCCGCGGGCAATCGGTGAAGTCAGGGTGCCCATGCCGTAGTCGCCTGAGTCCAGGTAGGCCTTGAAGTACCAACCGACATCGGGGTCGCCGTAAGGCACGATCATCCCGCCCAGCGAGCCTTCGTACATGATCTTGCGTTTCTTGCCCTTGTCGTCGTAAGTAACGGTGGACAGGATCGGCCCGACCCGCGAGTCGAGGCGAACATGGAAATCCCAGTTCTGCCAGTGAATGCTGTTGCCGCTGATGGTGTAGTTCTTGCCCTCGGGTTCGATGATTTCCAGCGGTTTGACGGCCACGGCCTGGCGTCCACGTCCGTCATACGGCGTCGGTTTCATCGGCACCGGGATCAGAGCGTCGTCTTCGATCTTGATCAGTTTTTTCTGTTCCAGATCGACAATCGCCACCAGGCCTTCGATCGGGTGCGCCCAATAATTGCCGTCATCGACATTCAGGTAGCTGACGATTTTCAGCAGGCGTTTGTCCTGCGCCAGGCCGTCCTTGCCGTCGAAGTAACCGACGGTCAGCGGTGTCGCCACGACCTTCTTCACATCGGTGATACCGCGCTTGGCCAAGGCTTGCGCGTATTCCGGGCTGGTTTCCACGGCGGTCTGCACCGTGGCGAAATCGTCCAGCAACACCATGCCATGGGCGCCTTGCAGCGGTGTCCAGGACTTGAGCTGTTTGCTGTCGAGATCGACCAACGCTTCGATCACATGCTTGCCGTCCAGTATCACGATCGAAGCCTGGCGCGGCTGGCTGACGTTTTGCCCCGTAAGGACGAAGTTCCACACCTGATCCTTCGGCGGTTCCTTGACCGAGACTTCGGTGAAGCGAAAGCCAGGCTTGTAGTTTTCCGATTGTTTGACGATGTCCACCGCCGCCGTGATTTCAGCCGCGCTCAAGGGGTTGAGCGGGCTGGGGCGGGTTTCGACAACGAAGGTCTTGTCCAGGCCGGACTGGAACACCTGGTTGATGAAGTCCTTGGACATGAACGCCGTATGGTCCTTGAACACCACCGGCACCGTCAGCTCGATGCGCTTGCCGTTGAGCATGGCGACTTTGCTGTCAGGCTTGACCTTGAGGTAGACCCCATCCTTGGCAATGGTGAACAGGTTCGAATAATCGTCCCATTTGACCGTGGCCCCAAACGCTTCAAGACCCGCCTGCAGTGGCACCATTTCCGCTTGGCCACCATGGGCCAGGGCATTGCCGGCGCAGAAAGACAGGCCGAGGGCACTCAGGGAAATGGCCAGGGCGAGCCGGGCAAGCGGTGATCTCTTTGGTGATGCGTGGGTGCTGGACATGTGTGCATTCCTGAGGAAAAGCCGGTGACTGGCATTCTTGCACTTTGCTACAGCCAGCCGCCGGATGCATTGGGATTCCTGCCAGATTGCTTTGGATGCGTGCCGGGTTACTGTTTGTTGCGCATCGCCACGTACGAATTGCGCAGGTCGCTGGCCCAACCATCGAGCACGCTCTTGACGTTCGCCGTCGTGATGACTTGCTGGTCGTTTTCCAGCGGGACACCCGTGCCTTTGCGCACCACTTCAGCTACCACGGCCTTGGTCCCGCCATCGAGAAACAGCACTTCGGTAGCGATCTCACTGTCTTGGTCGCGGATCCCGGTGGCCGTGCTGACGCCCGCTGCAACCAGGGTAATCGGCAACCATTCATAGTAGCGCAGGCTTTGGGTGCTGGCCGTGACGCCGGTGATCGCGGGCCGAACGATCAGGGTGTTAGGCCCTGGCTTTGTAACCACATGCAGGACTTTACCCAGTTCGTGCTTGAGCACGGCGTCGTAATACCAGGTGGTGTCCGAGAGCGTAGTCTGCGGAATTCGCTCAGAAGGCAGGGGCTGTGGATAGAACTGGCTCGGTTCGATGTACACCTGCGTGTAACGCTGGACCTTGAGTGTCGGGCTCACCCAGCTCAGCACGGTTTGCCCCGACGGCGACTGGTGTTCGGTCAAAACGCTGTAGTCCTTCAAGAAGCCCGAGTAGGCCTCAGGTGTGACTTTTTTGTTGCTGCACGCCGCAAGGGCCAGGGTGGTGGCAGCCAATAGCGGCAGCGAGAAGTGTTTTCTCATCAAGGGATTCCTGAGTGGATGAATTGCGCAAGGGGCTTGCCGCTGATCATCTGCCGTTCGGCAGCTCTTCCGAGCATTCGATACGCAGGCCGCCATGGGCCATGATCCAGTGGGTGAATTCGGCAATGGGCACTGAGTGGATGTATTCCACCCAGTTGCTGTCGGTCGGGCTGTAGCGCTCGTAATAACGGCGCAGTACAACGTGGGTCCGATCGTCGGTCAGACCCAGGCATGCCTGCTGGAATAAAATCGGTTCGTCGTCGCCTGGGGTACTTGTGCGCTGATTGAGGATCACGCTATGCGCGCTATCGACCGCCTCGATCGGGTAGGTGCTGTTCGATCCCTGCATGGAAGACCTCATGGGTTGAAAGTCGCGCAGGGTGCCGCAGGGGGATTGCGGTGGTATGTCCGAAAAATGTCCGGGATGTAGAAATGTTGCTCGATTGAAATATATGACCGCGGCCGCGCAATGGTTTTAGATACGCTCCTTTTCCGACCCATGGACCCCTGAACGTGAGCAGACTGCTGATCGTCGACGACGATGTGGAAATCCTGGACTTGCTGAAAAAGTTCTTTGTTCAGCATGCCTACGAAGTGGATCTGGCCACCCAGGGTGACGCCATGTGGGCGGTGATCGAAAAAAACCGCCCGGACATCATCATTCTTGACCTGATGCTGCCGGGCGAAGGCGGCCTGAGTCTTTGCCAGAAGCTGCGGGCGAGAACCGCAATTCCGATCATCATGTTGACCGCCATGGGCGAGCTGAGCGACCGCATCATCGGTCTGGAACTGGGCGCTGACGATTACCTGACCAAACCGTTCGACCCGAGGGAGCTGCTGGCCCGTCTGCGCGCTGTGCAACGTCGCGCAGGCGAGAAAAGCCTGGGGCAGGAACCGACGCGGCCGGTCATTACCTTTGCCGATTGGCAACTGGATATCACCTGTCGCGAGTTGCGCTCACCCGAGGGCGTGATGATTCCGCTGTCGGCCGGGGAGTTCGATTTGCTGCTGGTTTTTCTCGAGCATCCGCAACGCATTCTCACCCGGGAACAACTGATCGACCTGGCGCGTGGCCAGGGCCACGATGCCTATGACCGCAGCATCGATGTGCAGGTCAGTCGCCTGCGCCGCAAGATCGAACCGGACAGCAAGCGCCCGGACCTGATTCGCACGGTGCGCAACGGCGGCTACATGTTCTCTGCCAGGGTAACCCGCTCGTGATCCGTCGACTGGCCCCTCGCGACACTCTCAGAAGCCGGATCGCGCTGACCATCGTCGCGGCGATGATCGCTTCGCTGGCACTCAATGGTTTGTTCATGCAGCTCGCCGGTACATGGGGCCGTCCGCCCATCGAACGCACGGGCTTGCTGGAACAGATGGCGGCGAATGTGCGGGTAATCGAAGCGGCGCCGGCGGCCTCGCGTTCGCATTTGGCCGCTGCGGCAAGCAGCCCGATGCTTGAGGTGAACTGGCACCCGCAGCGGTCCGATTTCCACCTGCCCTCGGGCGGTAAACAGGTGACGCCGAACAGTTCGCCGTTACAGCAATTGCTGGGTGATACTCCCCGAGACATAGAAGTCTTCAACCCCGGCGACTGGCCGGACGAAAGCCCTCAGGCGCACTACGTTGCACTCGTGCAGTTGCTCGATGGCAGCTGGTTGTCGTTCACGCCGCCGGAACGAAGCTGGGGGCTCGACGCCAATGTCCGGATCCCGATCATCATTGCTCTGGGGCTGATCGCAACCCTGCTCGTCGCCTGGGTTGCCACCCGGCAACTGGCCAACCCGCTGCAACGCTTTGCCAGCGCCGCGCGCCGCTTCGGCGGGGATTTGCATGCGCCGCCGATCAAAATCGAGGGCCCCCATGAGATTCGCCAGGCCATCATCGCCTTCAACACCATGCAGGCGCAGATTCGGCACTTTCTCAGCGAGCGCACGCAAATGCTCGCCGCCATCTCCCACGACCTGCGGGCTCCTTTGACGCGGATGCGCCTGCGCAGCGAGTTCATGGACGACCTGGAGCAGCAGCGCAAAATGGTCCGTGACATCGAAGAAATGCAAACGATGATCAACGCGGCGCTGGGCTTTTTCCGCGAAGAAACCCACAGGGAGCAAACCACTGCGTTCGATCTCTCGGAGTTGCTGCAAACGATCATCGATGATTTCCGCGACCAAGGTATCGAGGTCGATTTCACTGGCCCGGCCCATCTGGTGTACGACGGCCGCCCGCTCGGGATCAAGCGGGTGGTGGTCAATCTGCTGGAAAACGCAGTGAAGTATGCGAGTAAGCCGAGCATCCAGCTGATGGAGGATGAGCAGCGGGTTTGCATCGAAGTCATGGACGATGGCCCGGGCATTCCCGAGTCTGCGCTTGAGCGAGTGTTCGAGCCTTTTTACCGACTGGAAACCTCACGCAACCGTGATACCGGCGGTGTCGGCCTGGGATTGTCCACTGCGCGGGCAATCGTTCGCGAACAAGGCGGAGAGCTGACACTGCGCAATCGCAGCGGCGCGGGGCTGATTGCGCGTGTGCAATTGCCCGGCGCTCGCAGAGCAAACGCTGCCGGACGATAGCGGACGGCGGGCTGTTTGCCCACTGAGCTGCAAATCGTTGCCTTGGGTTAATAGGAAGCATTACTATTCACGCCCCCGTCTCCACAGCACACCGAAATGATCCCCAAGCTGCCCCGCAGACACGGCTTTTTCGAGCATTACGAAGAGTTGGTTGGCACCTGGACCCGTCGCCTGAGAAA
>NZ_RCOB01000189.1:0-26494 GCF_004307665.1 Pseudomonas sp. Sample_16 | reverse complement strand
TCAACTGCCGCAAGGTGTTTGTCTGGCAGAAGATCGAAGGCCTGACCCAGGCTGAAATCGCCGAACGCCTGGGGCTGTCCAAGAACATGGTGGAAAAGTATATGATCCGCACGCTGCGGCATCTGCGCGACCGCCTGGACGGACTGCAATCATGAGCGGTGGCCATTTTTCATCCCCAGCCAAACAGGAACTTCCATGATGGATACTCGTGCTTGTGCGTGCGGGCAAACAGCGGTCCGCGATGAAGCGGCGCGGTGGTTTGTGCTTTTGCAGGAACCTGCGGTCGATGCCCAAACGCATCGCCAGTTCGAAACCTGGCTGGACCAACACCCGCAACATCGAACCGAATTCGAATGGCTCCAGGGGCTGTGGAAAGCTGCCGACCTGGTGCCTGCGGCGCGTCTGCAAGCGCTGTGTCAGGAAGCGCCAACGCGCAACAAACGCCGCCCGGTGCTGCGTTATGCGGTTGCCGCCAGCGTGTTGGCGGTAGCGCTCGGGCTGGGTTTGTTCAGTGGCCTGAATCATCCGGCGCCTTACACGGCTGAGTTCTCCACAGCACTGAACGAGCGCCGTCATGTGGCGCTGCCGGATGGCTCGGTGGTCGACCTGGACAGCCGAAGTCGCATTCAGGTGCGATTTGAAAAAGACCGACGCACCGTTGAACTGAGTGAAGGCGAGGCGATGTTCAGCGTCCAGCATGACACCCGCAGACCCTTCATCGTCGAGGCCGGCAGCGGCAAAGTCACGGTCACCGGCACCCGTTTCGATGTGCGCCGTGGCGCCAGCGAAACCCGGGTCGTGGTGGAGCAGGGCACCGTCAAGGTTCAGGGGCACGACGCTGCCGACAACGATTTCATCAACCTTACGGCTGGCCTGGGCACCCACGTCGATGCGCACGGCAAAGTCGCGGCGGCCTATGCGGTCAACTCGGCCGAACTGACCGCCTGGCGCAACGGCAAACTGGTCTTCAACAACGCCAGGCTGGCCGATGTCGCCGAGCAAGTCTCGCGCTATCGCGAGACGCCGCTCAAGGTCGGCAGCCGCGCAGTCGGCGATCTGCGTCTGACCAGCGTGTTCAAGTCCGACAACACCGATGCGCTGCTCAAGGCCTTGCCGAGCATACTTCCGGTGGCCGTGCGTACCCTCGCTGACGGCAGTCAGGAAATAATTTCAAAATAAAATTCAGGTTTTTTTCGAGTTCATCGTCTTCCTGTTCAACTGCAACTGGTTTGCATTAACAAGCGCACACTCTTGCGATTCACAGGACGCCGTTTGACGTGAAAAAATCCGCCGCTAAAAACAACAATCTCCCTTGGTTGCCCTTGGCGCTCGCACTGGCGATCAACGTTGCGATGCCCCAGGCCTTCGCGGCCGACGCCATTAAAATCAGGGCGCAGCCACTGGGTCAGGCCTTGAGTGAGCTGGGCCAGCAAACGTCGTTGCAGGTTTTTTTCAGCCCTGAACTGGTGGCCGGCAAACAGGCTCCGGCGGTGGAGGGCAATATTTCCCCGGAAGAGGCGCTGCGTCAGCTGTTGCAGGGCAGCGGCCTGCAATACCAGATCGATGAAGGCTCGGTCACCTTGTTACCGGCGCCAACGGCGGCTGCAAAAGGGCCACTGGAATTGGGCGTGACCGACATCAAAGTGGTCGGCGACTGGCTCGATGATGCCGACGCCGCCGTGGTGCAGAATCACCCGGGCGCGCGGACCGTGATCCGCCGCGAAGCGATGGTCGAGCAAGGTGCGATGAACGTCGGCGACGTTCTGAAACGTGTGCCGGGTGTGCAAGTGCAGGACGCCAACGGTACCGGTGGCAGCGACATTTCCCTGAACGTTGGTGTTCGCGGCCTGACGTCGCGCCTGTCGCCGCGCTCCACCGTGCTGATCGACGGCGTGCCTGCGGCGTTCGCGCCTTACGGCCAACCGCAGCTGTCCATGGCACCGATTTCCTCCGGCAACCTCGACAGCATCGACGTGGTGCGCGGGGCCGGCTCCGTGCGCTACGGACCACAGAACGTGGGCGGTGTGATCAATTTCGTGACCCGTGCGATTCCGGAACAAGCCTCTGCGGAAATCGGCACGACCCTGGAAACTTCCCAGCACGGTGGCTGGAAGCACATCGACACGTTGTTTGCCGGCGGCACGGCGGACAACGGCATGGGCGTGGCGCTGTTGTACTCCGGCGTGAACGGCGACGGTTACCGTGAACGCAACAACGACAACGATATCGATGACGTGATCCTCAAGACTCACTGGGCGCCTACGGATTACGACGATTTCAGCCTCAATTTCCATTACTACGATGCCAGCGCCGACATGCCCGGCGGCCTGACCCAGGCGCAGTACGACGCTGACCCGTTCCAGTCCGACCGGAACAACGACAGCTTCAGTGGCCGTCGCAAGGACGTGTCGTTCAAATGGGTCCGCCAACTCGACGACCGCACTCAGGCCGAAGTGCTGACGTATTACACCGACAGTTTCCGCGGCAGTAACATCGCCGCCCGCGATCAAAGAACCATCGGCTCGTTCCCGCGCACCTACTACACCTTTGGCATCGAACCGCGTGTATCCCATGTGTTCGATGTCGGCCCGACCACCCAGGAAGTCAGTGTCGGTTATCGCTACCTGAAAGAAGCCATGCACGAAGAGGCCAGCCGCCTGGGGCTCAACAGCAGCAACGAGCCGGTGGTACGTCCAGGTTCGGACGGGCATGTCTATCAGGACCGAACCGGTGGTACCGAAGCCAACTCGGTGTATATCGACAACAAGATCGATGTCGGCCAATGGACCGTCACTCCCGGTATTCGCTTTGAACATATCAGTACCGACTGGCACGATCGTCCGGTACTCGACACGGCCGGCCGGCCCGTACCGGAAAAGAAACGCAGCATCGAAAGCAACGAACCGCTGCCAGCGCTGAGCGTGATGTATCACATCTCCGATGCCTGGAAACTGTTCGCCAACTATGAAACTTCGTTCGGCAGCCTGCAGTATTTCCAGCTCGGTCAGGGGGGTACAGGCGACAGCACCGCCAATGGTCTGGAGCCGGAAAAAGCCAAGACCTATGAAATCGGCACGCGCTACAACGATGACGTGTGGGGCGGCGAAGTGACGCTGTTCTACATCGACTTCGATAAAGAGTTGCAGTACATCAGCAACGATGCGGGCTGGACCAACCTGGGCGCAACGACCCACCAGGGGATCGAAGCATCGGTGCATTACGACATGGCGGCACTGGACCCGCGTCTGGCCGGTCTGACAGCGAATGCCGGCTACACCTACACCCGTGCCGTCTATGAAGGCGATATCCCGGATTTCGAGGGGCGTGACCTGCCGTTCTATTCGCGTCAGGTGGCCACCGCCGGGCTGCGTTACGACATTGATCGCTGGACCTACAATATCGACGCCTTTGCCCAGTCCAAACAGCGCTCACCGGGTGTTGCGGTGAACGCCGACGGCAGCTTCAGCAACAACTACATCACCGAGGGCACGGCCGATGGTCAGTACGGTGACATTCCGGGCTACGTCACCTGGAACGTCCGTGGCGGTTATGACTTTGGTCCGCAGGTGTCGAACCTGAAGCTGGGCGCGGGGGTGAAAAACATCTTCGACAAGCAGTACTTCACTCGCTCCAGCGACAATAACTCGGGCATGTACGTTGGCGCGCCGCGTACGTTTTTCGTGCAGGCCAGTGTTGGCTTCTGATAGACCGGGAAGCCTTTATCGCTGGCAAGCCAGCTCCCACAGAGTTCGCGGCGAACACGACTTAGGTGTACGACTACGATTCTGTGGGAGCTGGCTTGCCAGCGATGCCTTCAGACTTTCAATACCTTCCCGCCAATCGCCACCGCCACCAGCAACAACGCCATCAATCCAAAGGCAAAGCTCAAGCTGGCGGCATGGGCGACAAAGCCGATCACCGCAGGTCCGGCAAGAATGCCGGCATAGCCCAGGGTGGTAATGGCCGGTACGGCGATGCTTTCCGGCATGACGGTCTGCTTGCCGACGGCGGTGTACAGCACCGGGACAATGTTCGAGCATCCTGCACCGAGCAACGCATAACCGGCCAACGCCGCTTCCCAGCTCGGGGCGAATGTCGCCAGAAACAGCCCGGCCGCCGCAGTCAGCCCTCCGAACACGATCACCCGTGTCGCGCCCAGCCGCCGCACGATTTTGTCACCGGTCAAGCGTCCAACCGTCATGGTCAGGGCAAACGCCGCATACCCCAGCCCCGCATAGGCCGTATCGATCCCGCGCTCCTGCGCCAGGAACACTGCACTCCAGTCCAGTGCCGCGCCTTCGGCGAGGAAGACGATGAAGCACATGCCGCCGATGAACAGCACGATGCCATGGGGAACAGCAAACGCCGGCCCTGAACTGTCGCTGCCATAGGGCAACATGTGTGGCACGGCCTTCAGCAGGGCGACCAACAGCAAAGCGACCACCACCAGCATCGCACCGAGTGGCGACAACCCCAGGCCGAGCAGGGCACTGACGCCTGCCGCGCCGACGATCCCGCCCAGGCTGAACAAACCGTGAAACCCCGACATCATGTTTTTGCCGCTGGCGCGCTCGACGATGACCGCTTGCAGGTTCACCGTCGAATCCACCGTGCCGAGGCCGGCACCGAACATGAACAGCGCGCCGATCAAGGCCGGAATCGACGACACCGTGGCCAAAAGCGGCAGCGCTGCACAGATCAATAGCGTCCCGCCGGTCGCCACTTTGCGGCAACCGAAGCGCGTGGCCAGGATGCCAGCCATCGGCATTGCCAGAATCGAACCCACCCCCAGGCACAGCAGCAACAAACCCAACGTGCCTTCGTCCAACCCGGCCCGCGCCTTGGCATACGGCACCAGCGGTGCCCACGCGGCGATGCCGAACCCGGCGATGAAAAAAGCGACGCGCGTGGACATTTGTTCCATGCGCCCGGGAACGAAGAGCGATGGGGTATTGATGGCGGTCATGAAAAGTCCTTGGTAACGCAGGTGACTGACTGTGTGCAGACCGCCATCCTTGCACATCAGTTCACCTGTCGCGACCCTGAAGGCTGCTCACAACCGCTGGCCCAGCAGGCTAAAACGTTCCTCGGGTTACGCTGACTTCGCCACTGGTGAAGCTGACGTTCGGACCCGGTTGCCAACGCACGGAGTCAGGCGAATTGCTGTTGCGCATGATGCATTTCCATTCGATGACCTGATGCGCCGGCAACTCGATGACTCGCGTCCAGCGGTTCTCTTGGGGGTTGTGCGTCAAGGCGATGGCATGGCGCGGGTCCCATGCACCCAGTTCAAGAGATGAGCCCACGGCATAAACGGTTTGGTCGACGGAGGTAGGGGCGTAGTCGCAATTGAAATGAACGCCTATGGGCGGTTGCTCAGAAGGCGTACTCCAGATGCGGATTTTATCGCCGTCCGCTGCCAGCGCTGGTTGGCCCAGGTTTTGTGGCAGGTTCGTGAAATCCGAATCCAGCGCGATAACCAGGCTTTTCAGAGTGCCTGTCGTGGTGGCCACCATTCCGGAATACTGCGGATGAAAACGGATCTCGGAGTCAGCCTTGATGCCAGCCTCCTTACGTAGCCTGATCAGCTGGCGAATCAAGTCGCCACGTTGCCAGTCGTACATGTCCGGCCAGTACACCGCGGGTGTACCAGGGCTGCTGAGGATATAGGCATAGGCTTGATTACGCCGCTCTTCTGGCAACGGCCAGTGATGTTGTCCTTGATTCGGACCCGGTGAGTAGCCAGTGTCATGGTTGTCGACAAAGGTTACGGCAATCTTGCGCCATGCGGGATCCGGGTTGCCATTGAGCCCGTCTCGCCATTGGGCGAGCGAACCGTTTTGCATGCGTTCCTTGAGGGCAAAGTCGAAGACCGTACAGTGCGAGCGGTCTGCCCAGTCCTTGAGTGCATCTTGCCAACTGGTCTTATGACGCCAGTCACCTTCAGGGTACTCACCTGGGCCTTTCCACATTTCACCGATGCAAAACTGTTGGTCGCCAAAGGCCCTCATCCACCGATCAACCGTTTCCGGTCCATAGCCGCGGACGAAGTCGAAGCGCAGGCCTTTGGCACCGTAATGGTCGCGCAGGTTGATGAGTTCCTTTTCGAAAGCGGTGAAAACCTCTGTGTTGGCGGTATTCAGATCGGCCGCGCCGTCCATGAAAGCATCGCCTTCGTCACATTGCGCACAGTCGTGACGCCACTCATTTCGCCCTCTGGGAAACAGTGAATAAACGTCTTTATCGTTCATGTGATTGGGCACGATGTCGTACACCACTTTCACGCCGGCCTGACTTAACGCCCCGGCAGCCTGCTGAAGTTGTGCATCGCTTCCGTAGCGGCTGCCCTTATCGAAACTGTGCCAGAAATAGCCTTCACCTCCACCTTCGGCCGAGAGGGTTTTCCACTGGGAAACATCGCTCCAGGGAGGTGGCATCCACACGGCGGTGAAGCCATCGCTACCAATCCCACCCGCCATGCGTGTCAGTACCGCGTACCACTTTTCCGTCGGGTTGCGGCTGGAGTTCCAGTGAAACCCTTGCAACAGGATTTCCTCGCCACCGCCATTGCGCACCGGCTCATCGGCGATTGTCACACCGCTTGAAATCAGGGTTATCAGAATAAAAGGCAGGGATATCCATTTCATGGTGTCACCGGGCAATAAGGGCCAGGATTCAACTTTGCGCTGGTGCGGATAGGTTGTCTGCTGTCATTAATGACAGGTGACGACAACAGTTCGCGATAAACCCCGGGCGCGTAGTAACCGCAATTCGACGGGGCAATCGATTGCTGTCGTCTTCCGTGAGGCCCTAAAGTACAGACTCTTTTTTGGCTGAACTCAGGACTGGTACATGACTCGGCTCTACGATGCACGAGGCAATATCTACATGGTTGCGGCGCCCGAGGCGCTGCGGCAAATGGGCATCGCTGTGCCCGATCAAGCCGGCCACGCCGCGCAAACCCGCCAATTGTGGGCGTCGGCAGCCGTCGAAGCATGCTGTTCCTGGGCACCGGGTGAGCAACCGACCGGCAGCAAGGCTCATCGCAGCGATGGCTTGCTGGTTGGCCCGTTCCAGTCGTCGCCACCGTTCGATCTGTTGATTGTCAACACCGACGGCACCCTCGCCGAACGCAGTGGAAACGGCCTGACGATTTTCTCCCAGGCCCTGAGTGACCAAGGTTTATTGCCCCGGAACGAGGCGTGTGTGCTCAAGGTTCATCACGACAAGGCCGATGTGATTTCACCGGGAGAAACCTCGGTGAAAGCGGCGCAGGTCGAAGGGGTGCAGGGTTTCTGGCTGGATCTGGGGCAACCGACTTTCGACCCGCAAGCAGTCAGTGCTCAAGGCGTTGAGAGTGTAACGTTCAACGGCCGGGAACTGAGCCATGTACAGCCGCTGGCAGCATTGAACGGCGCATGGGCACGCAGTCAGTTTGTACGGGTCGGCAATCCGCATTGTGTGACGCTGGTGGACCACGTGGATGCGCTGCCGAGCAACGAGCAAATGCGTGAACCCGCATTGGGCGAAGGGCTCACGCGAATCGCTTTCGCCATGCCCACCGGGGCAGGACAACCGTGCCCGGCGGGGATCAATCTGCAATGGGCGGCCCATGATGCCGCGCAGCGAGTGATCGCGCGGGTATTCGAACGCGGCGAAGGGCCGACGGCGTCCTCCGGCACCAGCGCCACGGCGGTGGCGTGCGCGGCCTGGCGGGTGGGCTGGGTGAGTGCCGGGGAAGTGAAGGTGACGATGCCCGGTGGTACTGCGCCGATTTTGCTGGAGGAAGAGCGGGGGAAGTTGAGTCGGGTTAGTCTGTTTGGTACGGCCCGGTTGGTTAGTTGAATCTTATGTCGCCGTTATCGAATCGCCGCCCACAGTAACCCCGGCATATGTGGACAGGTCCTACAGAAATTTGGCAGAGCGGCATAGGAAAGCTCTTTTTCGCAGTACTCAGGGGGTGTTAGTCAAACCATTGTTTAAAGAGAAAGTTGTAGCTTTGCTCATGAAGGAATTGATGAACAATTCCACTGCCAAGGAACGGTGGCATGGCATTTGACGCTTTTTTGAAAATCAGTGGAATCCCGGGTGAAGCGCTTGATGAGCAACACAGTGACTGGATCGAAATTACCGGCTACCGCTTCGGCACCCACCAAGGAACGTCGGCTACGGCCAGTTCTGCGGGGGGAGCTTCTTCGGGGCGTACGACCGTTTCCGATTTTACGTTTACCAAAGCCCTGGATAAATCCAGTTGCAAGCTCCTTGAAGCCAGTTGCGCAGGTGACCACCTGAAAGATGTTGTGTTGAGGTTACACCGCGCGGGAGGTGAGAAACTCAAGTATTTCGAGATTCAACTGGAAGAGGTGATCATTTCCAGTTATTCGCAAATAGCAAATGACGGGGTACCTACCGAAAGTATCAGTCTAGATTACGGGCGCATAAAAACGATTTACACCCAGCAAAAGCGTATGGACGGCGCAGGTGGCGGAAACGTGGCCGGTGGGTGGGATCGTATTGCAAACAAAAAGTGCTCGTGAGGTTTAGCTGATGTCAAAGGCCTACATTTTTATCAATGAGCATGTGCAGCCCTATTCGTATTTAAAGTCAAAGTTGAATCTTGGGCAAAAATCCAGTATCAAGTTTGATGTGTTGAATTCTCACATTATCAATACAGTGGTGTTGCCCGGGGAAATAGTCATTGTAGGCGATGAATCACTATCGTCTTGTACGGCCGAAGAAGCGTTTTATATGCGCAAAGCGTTGGAAGTCCATTTGGCGATTATGACCAATGGAATGCAGAGCGATGGTTTCATAGTTGAAAATCACGAACTTTTGACAAGAATGCTTGGTTATTCATCCATAGGGATTGGCGCGGTGGGTGGTGCCTGGAGCAAACACCTTGATGGCATCAAGACAACCCTGGAAAAAATCGAAAGCGCTCATGGTGATTTATTGAGACAGGGTGGCGCTGAGAGTCGAGATGCCTTTTATACAAAGCGTAAGGCTCTATTTGAGAAGCTTGATCATCAGTTGAGAAGCTTTGCCCGATTTGGCTCCGGTTTGCGTAACCAAGGCTCGATCAAGGACATGCTGGGCATTTCCACCAAAAGTTACCTGCATACGGGGACCATAGCCGGCTATGCCGAAACCATTAATGGCGTGGCGAAAGCATCCAGCCTCATGAAAAAAGGGACCTATCTGGGGGTCGGCCTGAGTGTAACTGCAACAGGTGCCTCAATTTATGAGGCATGCACGACTGGGCGTGAAGAGCAATGCAGGAAAGCTAAGTATCTAGAAGGAGGGAAGTTGTCGGGCAGCCTGTATGGTGGATCTTTCGGCGGGTTTGTTGGAGGTTACGTAACTTCAATCGGATGCGCTGTTGCCTTCGGGGTCGCTACCGGCGGGGCCGGTGCACTAGCTTGTATGGTGGTAGGGAGTGGAGTAGGCGGTTGGGCAGGAGGAGAAATCGGTGGAAATATAGGTGGGATGGGCGGTGACATAATTTATGAGTATCTTCAATAATGAGGATTGTATTGGGTTTTACTGCAGTATTTTTAATATTCTTGATGTTTTTGGTGTTGGTGTGGATATTTATATTCACCATTCGATATACGGAAATAATAGAAAGCTACTTGGATAAAAGTAAATATGTTGCAAGCAATCGTGAAGTGTTTTCTGGTTTTGGCTTGATTGGAAAGGTTCATAGGTGTGGATCAATTGCAATAATGTTTTTGATCCCTCGGCTATGCGAAAAACGGGGTCTTATAGAGAAGGATGAGTTGTTGAACTTGCCGCTAGATCTTAAGCGAAAGTTGATAGCGCCTTGGATTGCAGGTGGAGTGGTGTTTTTTTCGATGGTTGTCCTTAGGTTTTTGTTGGTTTGATTTTTTACATTAGGTTATCGCTAGTTTACGCCACGGTGTATAGCCGGTGACAAATCGACTAGCGATAACCAGGGTGTAATTGATTAAACCGGAAGATCAATCCACCCCACTGAACTCCACCACCGGCATCGTCCGCTTCATCAACACCTTGCCCCCGCGCACTGAATACAACGGCAATCCCTGGCTGCGAATCACTTCGTAATCGCTTTCGGCAGAAAGAATCAGCAGGTTCGCTGGCCGGCCCGGTTCCAGTCCGTAGCGGTCTCCCAGGGCCAGGGCCTTGGCGCTGTTGTCGGTGACCAGGTCCAGGGCGCTTTGCAGGTTGCGGTAACCGAGCATGTGACAGATGTGCAGGCCCGCTTCGAGTACCCGCAAGATGTTGCCGTTGCCCAGCGGATACCACGGGTCGACGATCGAGTCCTGGCCGAAACACACGTTCATGCCGGCTTCGAGCAACTCGTTGACCCGGGTCACGCCCCGGCGTTTCGGAAAGTTATCGAAGCGGCCCTGCAGGTGGATGCTTTCGGTGGGGCATGAAACGAAGCTGATGCCCGAATGCCCGAGCAGACGAAACAGTTTGGCGCAGTAGGCGTTGTCGTAGGAGCCCATGGCCGTGGTGTGGCTGGCGGTGACCCGCGAACCCATGTCGCGGCTGCGGGCCTCTTCGGCGAGCACTTCGAGAAAGCGAGAGTGCGGGTCGTCGGTTTCATCGCAATGCACGTCCACCAGACACCCGGTGCGCTCGGCCAGGTCCATCAGGAACTTCACCGAACTGACACCCTGCTCGCGGGTGTACTCGAAATGCGGAATGCCGCCGACCACGTCGGCACCCATGTGGATCGCTTCCTCCATCAAGTCCCGGCCGTTGCGATAGGACTCGATGCCTTCCTGCGGGAATGCGACGATTTGCATGTCCACCAGGTGCCGGCTTTCCTCGCGCACTTCGAGCATCGCCTTCAGGGCGGTCAACTGCGGGTCAGTGACATCGACATGCGTGCGCACGTGCTGGATGCCGTGGGCCGCCAGGTTCTGGATGGTTTTCCTGGCCCGGGTCTTGGTGTCTTCTTGGGTGATGGTGGCTTTGCGCTCGCCCCAGCACTCGATGCCTTCAAACAGCGTACCGCTCATGTTCCAGCGCGGCTCGCCCGCAGTCAGGGTTGCGTCGAGATGAATGTGCGGCTCGACGAAGGGTGGTATGACCAGGTTGCCGCCGGCATCCAGATCGTCTGGCCCCAGGGTAGGTGCTTCGGTCTGGCGGGCGATGTTGCTGATCAGGCCGTTTTCCAGGTGCAACTCATGCAGGCCTTCCTGGTTGCGCAACCTGGCATTGATGATGTGCATCAGGAGAGTCCTTTTAGAGGTTCGGTTGTCAATGTCCTTACGTTAGCTCGGTGATGGCAATCCCCGCCAGTGGCAAAAATCGCATCAACGCCGCGACAACGGCCTCAGGAGCATCTTCCTGCACCAGATGACCGGCGTTGGGAACCGCGTGAAACTGTGCGCCCGGGATCATCTGTTGCAAGGCTCGCCCGCGTTCGATGGGAATCCACTGATCGTCCTCGCCCCACAGGATCTGCACCGGGCAGCGCATCGTCGGGTAGAAGCCTTCGACTTCGCGGGTGAAGCGTTCGTCCATCTGAGCGATCTGCCGGTAAAAGGCCGCTTGCCCGGGGTCGCCCAGCCAGGGTTGCACGTACGGTGCGAGTTCGTCGTCCGGAATGTCGCGTTTGATTGCCCCGCGGATATAGGCCGGCACGATGGCTTGCTGAATGTAGTCGGGCAATCCGCTGAACGCCGCTTCATGCTGTCGCACATGTTGCACGAACGGCGAGCCCCAGGGCGTCAGCGCGACCGGGTCGATCAGCGTCAGGCTGCGGTAATCCTTGCCGTTGAGCAGGTGCGCACGCAGGGTGGTCGCGCCGCCAAAGTCATGGGCCACCACATCGGGGTTATCCAGGCCCCAGTGTTCCAACAGTTGCGCCAGTAATTCGTTCTGCACGCCCAATGAAACGTCACCCTCAACTTTCTCGGATAGCCCGTAGCCCAGCAGGTCGAAGTAGTGAATGCGGTGCGTGGTGATGAAATGCGGCGCAATCCGGTGCCATACATAAGAAGAGAAGGGTGTGCCGTGCACGAACACCAGCGGCGGGCCATCGCCGCGAACGGCATAGCGAACGGAGTGCCCTTTGAAGCGGTAGGTTTGAGCCAGTGGCCATTCAGTCATGGACGTGTCCTCTTGGCAGGTGCGAGCCAAAAAGCATAGGCATAAAAAAACAGCCGTTGAAGGCTGTTTTTTGTATCACTGACGAAACGCATACCCAATGTAGGAGCGAGCCTGCTCGCGAAAGACGTTAACGATAACGTGGTGTATCTGGAAAACCGCGGTGTCTAGACGTCCATCGCGAGCAGGCTCGCTCCTACAGGGTTGTGCATCCATTGGCAGGTTTACTCGCCGCGATAGATGCAACCGCTGGTACACGTCTCGTGGATGCGGATCGCACTGAGTTCCGGCAGCAGAGGTTTCATTTCGGCCCAGATGAACTTGGCCAACACTTCACTGGTCGGGTTTTCCAGGCCGGGAATGTCGTTCAGATAGTTGTGGTCCAGACGCTCGTACAGCGGCTTGAAGATCGCCTTGATCTCGGAGAAATCGCGGATCCAGCCGGTGTGCGGATCGAGGTCGCCGCTCAGATGAATCGCCACTTTGAACGAGTGACCATGCAGGCGGCCGCACTTGTGGCCGTCCGGGACGTGGGGCAGGCGGTGGGCGGATTCGAAAGTAAACTCTTTGAAAATTTCCACAGTGTTTTCAGCTCTGTTCAGATGGCGTTCGCCGCAGCGATTCGGGCAGGCGGCGAGTTTAACAGCTTGTCCTGACTAAAGGGTCAGCAAGCGCTCGCCAAGGCGACCGTTGGCGGCCAGTTCGAGAAACTCATCGCCCAGGCGCCGACTTTCATCCATCGCCGCACGCCAGTATTTCTGTCGGCTCGGGGCGTCGCCCATGAAACGTTTGAAGTCGTTGCGGTCCGGCAGTTTGCCGTAGGGCAAACGCGCCAGGTACTCCTTCGACGGCGCCACCAGCAAGACATTTTGCAGGCGTGCCGGGCAGGCGCGGCGCCAGGGCAGCGTCTTGTCGAACCAGCCGGGAATCACCCGGTCGGTGAAATGCGGATAGAGCACGATGTCATCGCCGCTGTAGGGCAGGTCGAGGTGATAGTCGAGCAAGCCGCCGTCGCGGAACGTCCCGGCGCCGGCACCCGGCAGATCGCGCACGCCTTCCATCACCATCGGGATCGATCCGGAGGCTAGCAAGGCCTGGCGCAGATTCCCGGCATCCAGGGCGACGAAACGTGACGGGAAGTCATTCAGCGCATTGACCGGCGGCGCCAGGCGCGGATCGTGGATGATCAACCGTTCGAAGTGCCGCGACAGCCGCGCGCGGCCGCGCAGGTTATCGGCAATCACCGACGACAGGCCAAGGCCCAGACGCCCGCGATGGTCATCCGCGAGCAGGCCGTGGCTTTTGACCACCATGACGTTCAGGCGGTAATGGGGGTTGGCGAGCAGGGCGGCATCGTGACCGTCGAGCAAGTCATCGAGCATGCGCCGCGAGCTCTGGCTGATTTGCGCCATGGTCACACCCTTGGCGAAATCCTGCTCGGTGTAGAGGTGGCCAAGTCGGCGGATGCCTTCGGCCGCGTCCGGCAGGCAGGCACTGGCGAAGCGCCAGGAACCCACCGATGCGCCGATCAGCGAGCGCTCCCGGGGCGCCGTCGGCAACCATTGGCCGAATAACGCCAGGTCCAGCCCCTGAATCCCCAATGCCTTGGGGCCACCGGCTGCGCCCGGCAACGTGCCGACATCGGCAGCCTGCAACCCGTTTTCACGGATGCGCGCCAAGGCACGCGGCCCGGCCTTGAGCGTCAGGGAGGGAAACTTGATGTGGATGGCGGTCATACCGGCCTCTGTGTCTGGCAACAGTTAATTATGTAACAGCTTGCGCCAAACTCGTAGGAGCAAAGCTTGCTCGCGATGGCGATCTCCCGGGCGCCATCGCCGGCAAGCCGTGCTCCTACAGGTTTTGTGTTGCTGTGGCCAATGATGGCAATTCAGTTTCAATTAAGTTCTTATCGCTAACGTGGCCCCCGTAGGCAACACCTAAAAGAATACGGAGACACCCATGAAAACCCTGACTGCCCTGTTCACCGCGTCCATCATCAGCCTGACCGCCAGTATCGCCCACGCGCGCGATCTGGGGCCGGATGAAGCCTTGAGGCTGCGCGACGCTGGTACCATTGTGTCTTTCGAGAAACTCAATGCCACCGCGTTGACCAGGCACCCGGGTTCCACTATCACCGAAACCGAGCTGGAAGAAGAGTACGGCAAGTACATCTACCAGATTGAACTGCGCGACTCGCAGGGTATCGATTGGGATCTGGAATTAGACGCTGTCAGCGGGCAGGTTCTCAAGGATCATCAGGATTCGTAATGACGCTGCTTTCCTTTACAACACGGCGCGCCGGCAGTCGACTGGCGCTGGTGCTGCTGGCTTTCTGTTCGGTGGCCATGGCTCGTGACCTCGATCAGGACGAAGCCCTGCGCCTGCGCCAACAGGGGGTGATCCTGCCGCTCGAGCAATTGTTGCAACAGGCGCTGGACCGCTATCCCGAGGCCAAACTGTTGGAGGCTGAGCTCGAAGAGAAGCACGACATCTATATTTACGAAGTCGAGTTGCTCACTACTGAAGGCGTGGTGCGCGAGCTTGACCTTGACGCCGCCACCGGCCGATTACTGAAAGACAAGGAAGACTGACCGATGCGTTTGCTCCTGGTGGAAGACCACGTGCCCCTGGCCGACGAATTGATGGCCGGCCTCAATCGCCAAGGGTACGCCGTGGACTGGCTGGCCGATGGTCGCGACGCGCTGCATCAGGGCAGTACCGAGCCCTATGACCTGATCATCCTCGACCTCGGTTTGCCAGGCGTCCCGGGGTTGGACGTGCTGGCTCAATGGCGTGCCGCAGGTCTGGCTACGCCAGTGCTGATCCTCACCGCACGCGGTTCCTGGGCTGAACGCATCGAAGGCCTGAAGGCCGGTGCCGACGATTACCTGACCAAACCGTTCCATCCCGAAGAGCTGCATTTACGCATTCAGGCGTTGTTGCGTCGCTCCCACGGCCAGGCCAATCAACCGACGCTCAAGGCTGCCGGGTTGCATCTGGACGAGGGCCGTCAGTGTGTGACACGCGATGGCGCCGAGGTCCAGCTCACCGCAGCTGAGTTCCGCTTGCTGCGTTATTTCATGCTGCACCCCGAGCAAATCCTTTCCAAAAGCCACCTCGCCGAACACCTCTACGACGGTGAAACCGAGCGCGATTCCAACGTGCTGGAAGTTCACGTCAATCACCTGCGGCGCAAGCTCGGCAAGAGTGTGATCGAAACCCGTCGCGGCCAGGGTTACCTGTTCGGCGGGCAAGCCAGGTGAGGTCGATCCAGCGGCGCTTGAGCCTTGGCCTGATCAGCGTCATGGTGATTGTCGGCCTGATACTGGCGCAAACCAGTCTGTGGTTGTTTGAAATGGGCTTGCAGCGCTACCTCGAGGCGGGATTGCGCAACGACAGCGAGAGCCTGCTGGTGGCGCTGGTGCGTGGCCCGCAGGGCTTGCAACTGGATGAGCGGCGCTTGTCTCCAGCCTATCAACGGCCGTTTTCCGGTCATTATTTCCGTATCGATTTTGCCGACAGTCATTGGCGCTCCCGTTCATTGTGGGATCAGGAGCTGCCGCGCCTCGATCATCCCGGCCTGCACAGCAACCTGCAACTGGGGCCGGAAGGGCAGCAATTGCTGGTGTTGCGTTCCGACTATCGGCGCCTCGGCCAGTCGATTTCCATCAGTGTGGCGCAGGATTACACGCCGGTGCGCGAGAGCTTCCAGCGGATGCAGCAGGTCGGGCTCGGACTGGGGCTGGCGGGGTTGCTGCTGATCCTGCTGTTGCAACGGGTCACTGTGCGTCGCGCCTTGCGCCCGCTGGAAAAGGCCCGCGAACAGATCGCGCAACTGCAACAGGGCCAGCGCTCGCAACTTGATGAGCAGGTACCGGTGGAATTGGAGCCGCTGGTGGCGCAGATCAACCACCTGCTGGCTCACACTGAAGACAGCCTCAAGCGCTCGCGCAATGCCTTGGGCAATCTGGGTCACGCCTTGAAAACCCCATTGGCCGTGCTGTTGAGTCTTGCCTCGAGCGAACAGCTCGACGCGCATCCGCAACTGCGCAAGGTGCTCAAGGAACAACTGGAACAGGTGCAACAGCGGCTCAATCGTGAACTCAATCGCGCTCGCTTGGCCGGCGATGCACTGCCGGGCGCACTGTTTGACTGCGACGCCGAACTGCCGGGGTTGTTGGCGACATTGAACATGATTCACGGCGACCATCTGAACCTGAGCTATCGCACCCCGGCCGGGCTGCAACTGCCATGGGATCGCGAGGATCTGCTGGAACTGCTCGGCAACCTGTTGGACAACGCCTGCAAATGGGCCGATGCCGAAGTCCGATTGAGTGTGGTCGAGGCTGCAGAAAGTTTTCAGCTGATTGTCGAAGACGACGGGCCGGGCATTCCCGAAGACCGGCGCGATCAGGTGTTCAGCCGCGGCGCACGGCTGGATGAACAGGCCGATGGGCATGGCCTGGGCCTGGGCATTGTGCGCGATATCGTCGACACCTGGGGCGGGGGCATGCACTTGCAGGTGAGCGAGTGGGGCGGGTTGAAAGTGTTGATCGAACTACCAAAACGCACCTGAAAACCCACCAACATCCCCCGTAGGAGCAAAGCTTGCTCGCGATGGCGATCTCCCGTCCGCCATCTCCGGCAAGCCGTGCTCCCACAGGGGTTGTGTTGTGCCGGTTTCAGGTGTGATGAATCTCCCGATCCTTGGTTTCCGGCATGAAGAAAATCCCCAGAATCGCCGTCATCACTGCGATCACGATCGGATACCACAGGCCGTAATAGATATCCCCAGTGGCTGCCACCATAGCGAAGGCCACCGTCGGCAGGAACCCGCCAAACCAGCCGTTGCCGATGTGGTACGGCAGCGACATCGAGGTATAGCGGATACGTGCCGGGAACAGTTCAACCAGCCACGCGGCGATCGGGCCGTACACCATGGTCACGTAGATGACGAGAATGGTCAGGAGCAACAACACCATCGGATAGTTGGTCTTGGCCGGGTCAGCCTTTTCGGGGTAGCCGGCCTCCTTCAGAGCGGTAGCGAGCGAGGCGGTGAAGGCATCGTTCTTCGCCTTGAAGTCGGCGGCCGGCATGCCGGTGCCCTCGAAACTCTGGATCACCTTCTCACCGATCCGCACCTGCGCCACAGTGCCCGGCTCGGCCTTCTCGTTTTTATAGGGGATCGCCCGTCTGGCCAGCACGGTCTTGGCCAAGTCACAGGAGCTGGTGAATTTGGCCTTGCCCACCGGGTCGAACTGGAACGAACACTGGTCAGGATCGGCGACCACCGTGACCGGGTTTTTCTCCTGGGCGACGAACACATCGGGATTGCCGTACTGGGTCAGCGCATTGAAAATCGGGAAATACGTCAGCGCCGCGAGGATGCAGCCGGCCATTATGATTCCTTTGCGGCCGATCCGATCGGACAGGCTGCCGAAAATCACGAAGAACGGCGTGCCGATCAGCAACGAGCCGGCGATCAGCAGGTTGGCGGTCTGCGGTTCGATTTTCAATGTTTGCAACAGGAAGAACAACGCGTAGAACTGCCCGGTGTACCAGACCACGGCTTGCCCGGCAGTGCCGCCGAGCAGGGCCATGATGACGATCTTGAGGTTGTCCCAGCGGGCGAAAGATTCGGTCAGCGGCGCCTTGGAGGATTTGCCCTCAGCCTTCATTTTCAGGAACACCGGTGACTCGTTGAGTTGCAGGCGGATGTACACCGAGATGATCAACAGCAGGATCGACAGCAGGAACGGGATCCGCCAGCCCCAGGCTTCGAAGGCTTCAGTGCCCAGCGCTGTGCGACAGGCCAGGATCACCAGCAATGACAGAAACAGACCGAGGGTCGCGGTGGTCTGGATCCATGAGGTGAAGTAACCGCGTTTGCCTTTTGGCGCGTGTTCGGCCACGTAAGTCGCCGCACCGCCGTATTCGCCACCCAGGGCCAGGCCCTGCAGCAAGCGCAGGGTGATGAGGATAATCGGCGCCGCCACCCCGATGGTCGCGTACCCCGGTAAAAAGCCCACCACCGCCGTGGACACACCCATGATCACAATGGTGATGAGGAAGGTGTGTTTGCGTCCGATCATGTCACCCAGCCGGCCAAAAACAATTGCGCCGAATGGCCGCACGGCAAAGCCTGCGGCGAACGCGAGCAAAGCGAAGATGAAGGACGTGGTCTCGTTGACGCCGGCAAAGAAGTGCTTGGCGATGATCGCGGCGAGGGAGCCATACAGGTAAAAGTCGTACCACTCGAACACGGTGCCCAAGGACGAGGCAAAGATGACTTTACGTTCCTCCTTGGTAATCCCGCGGTTGGGCGCACTGCCCGTGGTTGTATTGTCGATTGCCGCCATGAGTTTTCTCCGTTGTTCTTGTTTTAGGCCGGAGCACCTCTCATTTGTTGCCGTACCCGGGCCCTGGGACACAGACTGACGGCCTCGCATCGCTGCAAGGTTTCATGAAGCATAATCGGCTTCCGGAAGATATCCACTCGCCATCATTGAAGATGGAAAGTGAATGGCAAGGATGTACACGAAAACCTGTGGGAGCGAGCTTGCTCGCGATAGCGGTGTACTGGACACATTGATACTGAATGTGTCGCCGCCATCGCCAGCAAGCCGGCTCCTACAGGGGATCAGTGGTAATTAGACGCGGAACTGATCCATCAACCCCTGCTGATGATTGGCCAGGCAATTGAGCGACTGGCTCACCCGTGCTGATTCGTTGGCTTGTCCCGACAACGATTCGGTCACATCGCGAATGGTCGCGACATTGTTATTGATCTCCTCGGCAACCGCGCTTTGCTCTTCGGCTGCACTGGCGATTTGCAGGTTCATGTCGCTGATCACGGTCACCGCATCGCCGATCTGCCGCAGTGCCGTAACGGCCTGTCCAACCTGCTCGACACTGCCCTGGGCCTGGCGATGGCTGTTGCCCATCGAGCCCACCACATCCTGGGTGCCGCTTTGCAATTGCTCGATCACCACACGGGTTTCCTCGACGGACTCCTGGGTGCGTCGCGCCAGGTTGCGCACTTCATCGGCCACCACGGCAAACCCACGCCCGGCTTCACCGGCACGGGCGGCTTCGATGGCGGCGTTGAGTGCCAGCAGGTTGGTCTGTTCAGCAATGGCGCGGATCACTTCGAGTACCGACCCGATTTTTTCGCTATTGGCAGCCAGGCCTTCAACCTGGACCATCGCCGCGCTCATGTCGGCGGCGAGGTTGTCGATGCTGGTGGTGGTGCGGTCGATCACGGTCAGGCCTTGGCGAGTCGCCTGGTCGGCATCCCGCGCCGCTTGTGCGGCCTGGGCGGCGCTGCGGGCGACATCCTGGGCAGTGGCGCTCATTTCGTGGGACGCGGTGGCGACCTGATCCACCTGACGATATTGCTGTTCCATGCCGGCGCTGGTCTGGGTGGCGATGGCGGACGATTGGTCAGCGGTGTTGCGGGCATCCTGCACCGAGCGTTTCACTTCGGCGATAATCGGTTGCAGCTTGTCGAGGAAGCGGTTGAACCAGCCCGCCAATTGCCCCAGCTCATCCTGTTTGTCGTAGGCCAGGCGTCGAGTCAGGTCGCCTTCGCCGCTGGCGATGTCTTCGAGCATGTACGCCACGCCGAGGATCGGTTTGGTCACACTGCGGGCCATCAGCCACACCAGCACCAGCCCGATCAATGCGGCGAGGACACCCAGCCCCAACTCGGTCAGTGTGCCGGCCGTGTTGCTTTCATCCAGCTGCTTTTTCAAGGCTTCGGCGGGACCGATCAGCACTTTTTCAGGGACGTCGAGCAACACACCCCAGGATTTTCCATCGGGAATCGGTTGGAAGGGCGATATGACTTTGAGCTGCTGATGGCTGTGCAGGCTGCCGGTCTGGCTGCTGCCGGCGAGCATGCGCATCAGTTCGGCACCGCTGGTCTGGTCCACGGTTTCCAGGCGCTGGCTGAGTTTGCCGGCGTCCGGGCTGTGACCGGCGAGCAGGCCGGCCGGGCTGACAATACTGACGCTGGTCTGGCCGTCGTAGAGCTTTTTGCTGGCGCCCTGACTGATCGTTTGCAAGCTGTTGAGGTTGATATCCACCGATAGCGAAGCGATGACCTTGCCGTTGACCATCAGCGGGAACACGATGCTGGTCATCAGCACTTTCTGGCCGTCGATCACATAAAAGTAGGGTTCGATCACGCAGGGCTTGAGGCGGGTGCGCGGGCAGGTGAACCAGGCATTGGCCGGTTCGCCGCTGGGGCCGCTGCTGGTGTCGGCCATGTCGCTTTCCGGCAGCGCCATGGACGTTACCTTGCCCGGCGTCGGCTGTGACCAGTACAGGGCAAAACGGCCCTTGTCGTTACTGCCCAGTTCGGCTTGTCCGCTGAACAGATCGTCCTTGCCATCCAGGCCATTGGGCTCAAACACCAGGGACAAGCCGAGCAGTTCGGGGTTGGCTTGCAGGGCCGATTTGACCTGTCGTGTCAGGTCTTCGCGTAGGTCGAAGGCATCGAGGAAACGCTTCTCGGCCTGGTCTCGCAAAAACAGCACCTGACGGGAAAATCCATGCCCGTATTGATAGGCGTCCATGAACTGCTGGCGAATGACCAGTGCCTGGTTTTCACCCTGGGACTCGATCCGTGCCTGCGCCGCTTCAGTCAGCATTTCCATGCTCGAGGCTTTCACCAACTCGGAGCTGTGCTCCATGCGGTACAGCGAAAGACCTACCAGCAGGGTCACGATGCCCGCCAGGCACAGCCCGGCCAGCAGGGTGATTTTCCATTGAATGGAAAGTTGTCTGAGCGACATGGAGACGTCCTTATTCGATAAATATCTGAGACTTTGCACTGTAACGGCTGTGATTTGGCTTTCTTTATCTCGCCCCGGTGAATAAATGACCTCGAGCGCGGCTTTGACACCGGGCCGTGTCTGCGGCAAAGTGCGCGCCCTTCTAATAAGACCCATTCTTTAACCCGCTGGTGGCTCATGCAGGCGCCCGGCTGGACTCTTTTCGCTTGTCTGGAGTAGTGACAATGAATGCAGTAATTGCCGCGGTCGGCGTCATGCTGATACTCAGCCTGTCCCGCGTGCATGTGGTGATCGCGCTGATCGTAGGTGCGCTGGTGGGTGGCTTGACCGGTGGCCTGGGGATCGAGGCGACGCTCAAAGCCTTCAACAGCGGCCTCGGCGGCGGGGCGACCGTGGCGTTGTCCTACGCCTTGCTCGGTGCTTTCGCGGTGGCCATTGCCAAGTCCGGCATGGCCCATGCCCTGGCCGACAAGGCCTTGGCGATGGTCGATCGCCAGCACGCCTCGGGCGGTGGCCAGGTCAAGTGGTTGTTGATCGGGTTGCTCTGGGTCGTGGCCATTGCCTCGCAGAACATCTTGCCGATACATATCGCCTTCATTCCCTTGCTGGTGCCGCCGCTTTTATACGTGCTGACCAAGTTGCAACTCGATCGCCGGTTGATCGCCTGTGTCATTACCTTCGGCCTCATCACCCCGTACATGTTTCTGCCCGTGGGCTTCGGCAACATCTTCCTCAATGAGATCCTGCTGGCCAACGTCGCCCGCAGCGGCGTGGACATCAGCGGCATCAACGTCACCCACGCCATGGGGATTCCGGCGCTGGGCATGCTGGTGGGCTTGCTGATTGCGTTCGTCAGTTACCGCAAGAAGCGTGTCTACGATCTGCAAAAGATCGAGCAAGTCGAACAGGTTGCGGTGCAATACAACCCGTTGAGCCTGATGGTCGCGGGTGCGGCGATTGCGGCGGCCTTCATTATTCAGCTGTTGCTGGACTCGATGATCATCGGTGCGCTGGCCGGATTCCTGATTTTCTCGGTATCGGGCATCGTCAAATGGCGCGACACCGATGACCTGTTCACCGAAGGCATGAAGATGATGGCGATGATCGGCTTCATCATGATCGCCGCTTCCGGGTTTGGCGAAGTGATCAAGGCCACCGGGCAAGTGCAGACACTCGTCGAAACGTCGGCAGCGTGGATCGGCCACAGCAAAGCCATCGGCGCCTTGCTGATGCTGCTGGTGGGATTGCTGGTGACCATGGGCATTGGTTCGTCGTTTTCCACCGTGCCGATCCTGGCGGTGATTTTCGTGCCGTTGTGCGTGCAACTTGGCTTCAGTCCGATCGCCATCGTGTGCATCGTCGGTACGGCCGGTGCCCTCGGTGATGCCGGTTCGCCCGCATCGGACTCGACCCTCGGCCCGACTTCCGGCCTGAACATCGACGGCCAGCACCATCACATCTGGGACACCGTGGTCCCAACCTTCCTGCACTACAACCTGCCGTTGCTGGCGTTTGGCTGGGTGGCCGCGATGGTCCTCTGATTTCACTCATGTAGAAGCCAGGTTTGCCGGCGAAGGCGTCTTTGACATTGCTTTCGCCGGCAAGCCCGGCTCCTACAGTTTTGCCTTGGCGTGCCGTTATAGCCTTTAACCACGCCAACAAAATCAAAAGAGTGAACGTCATGCGCATGAGCCTGAAGGCCAAAGTCCTGTCCCTCGCCGTCCTCCCGGTATTGCTCTTCGCGCTGGTCATCAGCCTGACCACGTTGTTCATCCTGCAAGGCCAGGCCCGCCAAGAGGTCGAGGTCACCCGCGAGCGCCTGCTCAGCGATGCCAAGGCCACCCTGCAAAGTTACGTTGCCGTGGCAATGACCACGATCAAGCCGCTGTACGACGCTGCCGCGCAAGGCGATGACGCAGCGCGGGCGCAGGCGATCAAGTTGCTGTCGAACATCACCTACGGCAAGGACGGCTACTTCTTCGGCTATGACTCCAACACCGTGCGCCTGTTCAAGGCCAAAGATCCGGAAGGCGTAGGCAAAAGCTTCAAGGACAACCGCGACCCCAACGGGGTCTACGTCAATCGTGATCTGGTGAAAGTCGCCCAGGACGGGACGCACTATCTGCAATACAGCTCGCCGTTGCCGGGCAACAATAAGGTGCTGGTGCCCAAGCTCGGTTACACCGAATACCTGCCGAAATGGGACATGGCGGTGGGTACGTCGGTCAACCTCGACGGTATCGAGGCGCAAGTCGCCGTGGTCGAGGCCAAGGTTCAGGAGCGTATGCAAGGCGTGGTGCTGAGTATCGTCGGTGTGGCCGTGGTGGTGCTGTTGCTGATCGCGGCAGCCGGCATGCTGCTGGCCAACACCATTCTGCGGCCATTGAACCTGATGAAAGCCAACCTCGACGACATCGCCGCGGGTGAGGGGGACCTGACCCGTCGCCTGACCATCACCAGCCAGGATGAGCTGGGTCAACTGGCGGGTTCGTTCAACCGCTTCGTCGACAAGATCCATGGCCTGGTGCGCCAGATCACCGAGATGACCTCACAGTTGACCGGGCTGGTGACTCAGGTTTCCGAACAGGCCAACCGTTCCGACCAGGCCATGGAGCGCCAGCGTCACGAGACCGACCAGGTGGCCACGGCGATCAACGAAATGTCCGCCGCTGCCCAGGAAGTGGCCAAGAGTGCGCAAAACGCCGCGGTTGCTGCCCAGCAGACTGATGAAGAAGGACAAGCTGCCAAGCGAGTGGTGGCCGGCAGCATCGTCAAGATTCATGCGTTGGTGGACGACATTCGCAGCAGCGGCGTGTCCCTGGACAGCCTGCAAAAAGACGTGTCGTCGATTGTCAGCGTGCTTGGGGTGATTCGTTCGATCGCCGAGCAGACCAACCTGCTGGCACTCAACGCCGCCATCGAAGCGGCCCGCGCCGGCGAGGCCGGGCGCGGTTTTGCGGTGGTGGCCGACGAGGTACGGGCGCTGGCCAGTCGTACGCAGATCAGCACCCAGGAAATCCAGGGCATGATCGACCGCTTGCAGGCCGGCACCCAATCGGCGGTAGAAGCCATGCGTCGTTCCAGCGAAGCCGGTGACGGCACGTCCGCGCAGGCCAATGAGGCGGGTGCTTCGCTCGATACCATGGCGCAGTTGATCGCCACCATCAATTCGATGAACGCACAGATCGCCAGCGCCGCCGAGGAGCAGACCGCCGTGGCGGAAGAGATCAACCGCAGCGTGCACCAGATCGCGGTGGCGGTGGACAACGTTGCCGATGAAACCCAACTCGGCGCGCAGACTTCGCGCAGTTTGGCCGACCTGGGACAGCGGTTGGGCGGTCTGGTCGGGCAGTTCCGGATCTGATCAGCGATGCTTTTTGTGGCGAGCGAGCTTGCTCGCGCTTGAGTGCGCAGCGTTCACCGCTTTTTTTAAGGCTGCTACGCAGCCAAGCGGGAGCAAGCTCCCTCGCCACAGAAGCGCAACTTTTCCGTCTGAGGGGTCATGACCTGTCCCAATACGGCACTTCGCCAAAGCATTGGACGAAGTAGTCGATCACCGTCCTGACCTTCACCGACAGGCGTCGGCTGCCGGGCCAGAGTATCGCGATCTGCTGCGGCTCCAGGCTGTTGGATACCTGATAGTTGCCCAGCACCGGCACCAGCGTGCCGCTGCGCACCGCCTCGCCAATCAACCATGACGGAAACATCACCAGGCCCAAACCCTGTTCAGCGGCTTGCGTCAGGGTGTCGGCGTGGTTGCCGGTAATTGACCCTTTCACCGAATACGGTACCCACGGCTGTGTACCCTTGCGGAAAAACCAGCGTTGCAGGCCAGCCACGCCTTTGTAGGCCAGGCACTGGTGGTTGGCGAGTTCGTCGGGATGCTCGGGCCTGCCGTGGCGTTCCAGGTAAGCCGGGCTCGCCGCGACCTGAAAGCGCTGCGGCGCCAGCACCCGCGCCTGCATGCTCGAGTCGTGCAGCGAACCGATGCGAAACAGCAGGTCTGCGCCTTCCTGCAACGGTGCGACATAGCTGTCGGTTTGCTGGATATCCAGTTGCAGCTTCGGATAACGCGCGCACAGTTGACCCAGCCAGGGTGACAGGTGCCGCTGACCGAAGACCACCGGCGCATTGATGCGCACCAGTCCGCTCGGTTCGGCTTGTTGTTCCTGCAACGCCTGTTCGGCTTCCTCCAATTGCACCAGCACCCGCCGCGCGTGATCGCCCAGCACTCGGCCAGCTTCGGTAGGCATGACGGCGCGGGTGTGGCGGTAGAGCAATTGCTGGCCGAGGGCCTGTTCGATCAATTGGATCTGGCGGGAAATCGAAGACGGCGCCACGCCTTCGCGGCGGGCGACTTCGGAAAAACTGCCGTGGTCGAGCACCGCGACAAACAGCCGAAGCGCCTTGAAACCCAATTCGTTGAGTCCTTGCATGGTAGATCCTGCTGTGCGAGACGCGCAAAAGTGTTGTCCGAATGCTCCCATTTATCGCACAGCTATGCCAATCGATAATGCACGCCATCATTCCTTTACACAGGTGTTTTCTATGCATGCTTCTGTTGATGATGTGGGGGGAGTACCGGCGCCGGTCGCCAACTCCGGGTTGCGTTTATTACTGCTGCCACTGGTGATACTGGCCGGTATGGGCCTTTCCGTGGAGGCCGGTCTGCTTGGCCCTTTGGGTGTCCAGGTCGGTCATTTGTGGGCGACCCTGAGCATTTTCGGGGTGGGCTCGGCGATTCTGTTTTTCCTGCTGTTGCTCAGTGGCCCGCAAAAGGGGCCGGCCCTGAGCGAACTGCCGCGCTGGCAATTGGTTGGTGGCTTTCTTGGGCCGATCTATGTGGTGGTGTTGACCCTGGCAACCCCGCATATCGGTATTGCGATGACCATGATCGCGATCCTGTCCGGGCAGGTTGGCAAGAGCGTCTTGATCGACCATTTCGGCTGGTTCGGCGCCACGCGAAAAAAAGTTAACGGTGAACGTTGGCTGGCCTTGCTGCTGATTGTTGCGGCACTCGTTCTGATTGCCCGGGGGTAATGATGAGTCTGATTATTTTGTTGGCGGTGGTGGTGGCCGCCGGTGCGGTGTTGAGTGTGCAGGCGGCGATCAATGGGCGTCTGGGCGAAACGGTCGGCGTATTGCGCAGCAGCTTGCTGACCTTTGTAGTTGGCACGGTACTGACCGGGTTGCTGATTGTGTTTTTTGAACCGGTTCATGCGGTGAGTTTGCTGCAGGTGCCGAAATGGCAACTCAGCGGGGCGCTGTTTGGGGTTGTCTACATGATGGTCATGGTGGGCGCGGTGCCGCGGGTGGGGACGGCGGTGGCGACGGTGGCGGTGATTCTCGGGCAATTGGCGATGGGGATGTTGATCGACAATTTTGGCTGGTTGGGGAATCCGGCGATTGAGTTGTCGGGGAGTCGGGTTTTGGCGATGGTGCTGTTGGGGTTGGCGTTGGTTTTCATGTATCGCAGTAGTGGGCGGCGCGGGGCTGCTTGACCTTGGCGGCCTCTGGGCCGACCAGGCGGTGGGTTGAACGTGTACATATCCGTTGCTGCGGTAACGGCGGCTTAGGGTTTCGCCCTTACG
>NZ_RCOB01000054.1:0-3049 GCF_004307665.1 Pseudomonas sp. Sample_16 | reverse complement strand
GTCTTTGGGAGCAACACCTATGTTGAACACCCTTCTTCCAATCCTGTTGTTCGCTGCCCTGGGCCTCGCGGTTCTCGGCGCGTTGCGGCGGGTAGCCATGTGGCGCCGGGGCCGAGCCTCGAAGGTCGACCTGATCGGCGGTCTGTTCGCCATGCCCAAGCGTTACATGGTCGACTTGCACCATGTCGTCGCGCGGGACAAGTACATCGCCAACACCCACGTCGCCACGGCCGGCGGCGCGGTGGCGTCGATCGTGCTGGCGATTGTGGTGCACGGTTTCGGTCTGCATAACCGCATCCTCGGTTATGCCTTGTTGTTGATGTCGGCGGTGATGTTCGTCGGCGCGATCTTCGTTTACCTGCGTCGGCGCAATCCACCTTCGCGCCTGTCGAAAGGCCCGTGGATGCGCCTGCCGAAAAGCCTGCTGGCGTTCTCGGCATCGTTCTTCCTGCTGACCCTGCCGGTGGCCGGGATCTTGCCGGAAAACTTCGGTGGCTGGCTGTTGGCGGCAGTCCTCGGTGTCGGCGTGTTGTGGGGCGTGTCGGAGCTATTCTTCGGCATGACTTGGGGCGGGCCGATGAAACACGCCTTCGCCGGCGCCCTGCACCTGGCCTGGCACCGTCGCGCCGAGCGTTTTGGTGGCGGTCGTTCCACCGGTTTGAAGCCGCTGGACCTGAATGACCCGAATGCGCCACTGGGCGTGGAAAAACCCAAGGATTTCACCTGGAACCAGCTACTCGGTTTCGACGCCTGCGTGCAGTGCGGCAAGTGTGAAGCGGCGTGCCCGGCCTTCGCCGCTGGCCAACCGCTGAACCCGAAAAAGCTGATTCAAGACATGGTCGTCGGCCTTGCTGGCGGCACCGATGCCAAGTTCGCCGGCAGCCCGTATCCCGGCAAAGCCATCGGCGAACACGCTGGCAATCCGCATCAACCGATCGTCAATGGTCTGGTGGACGCCGAGACGCTGTGGTCGTGCACCACCTGCCGCGCCTGCGTCGAGGAATGCCCGATGATGATCGAGCACGTCGACGCCATCGTCGACATGCGCCGCCATCTGACCCTGGAAAAGGGCGCGACCCCGAACAAGGGCGCCGAAGTCCTGGAAAACCTGATCGCCACCGACAACCCGGGCGGTTTCGCACCGGGCGGACGGATGAACTGGGCGGCGGATTTGAACCTCAACCTGCTCAGCGAAAAGAAATCCACCGACGTGCTGTTCTGGGTCGGCGATGGCGCCTTCGACATGCGCAACCAGCGCACCTTGCGCGCGTTCGTCAAAGTGCTGAAAGCGGCGAAAATCGACTTCGCCGTACTCGGCCTCGAAGAGCGCGACAGCGGCGACGTGGCGCGACGCCTGGGCGATGAAGCGACCTTCCAGTTGCTGGCCAAGCGCAACATTCAGACCCTGGCCAAGTACAGCTTCAACCGCATCGTCACCTGCGATCCGCACAGCTTCCACGTGCTGAAAAACGAATACGGCGCTTTCGACGGCAACTACCTGGTGCAGCACCACAGCACCTACATGGCAGAAGTCATCGAGGCCGGCGCGCTCAATCTCGGCCAGCACAAAGGCGACAGCGTGACCTATCACGACCCGTGTTACCTGGGGCGCTACAACGGCGAATACGAGGCGCCACGTCAGGTCCTGCGTGCGCTCGGGATTGAAGTCAAAGAGATGCAACGTTCCGGTTTCCGCTCGCGCTGCTGCGGCGGCGGCGGCGGTGCGCCGATCACCGACATTCCGGGCAAGCAGCGGATTCCCGACATGCGCATGGAAGACATCCGCGAGACCGGCGCCGAACTGGTGGCCGTGGGTTGTCCACAGTGCACGGCAATGCTCGAGGGCGTGGTTGAACCGCGGCCACTGATCAAGGACATCGCCGAACTGGTGGCCGATGCGCTGCTTGAAGAGGACGCGGCCAAGCCCGCCGCGCCGGCCAAACGTGAACCCGCGGAGGTGCATTGATGAGCGACATTATCCGCCGCGACCCCCGTGCCGAATGGATCGCCCGTAACCGTCTGCATCCGCTGCACGCCGCCATGCAACCGGCGCAGCACAGCTGGATGGGCCCTAACGGGGTCATCCGCAAGAATCCCCATGGCATCGGCTTTATCGGCCCCAACGGGATCAAGCGCATCGACCGCAGTGGCGCTCAACAGGGCGGGACCGCCAAGCGCACCGCCGCCGTTGAAGTGCAATTGCCGCTGCATCAAGTGACCCAGCCCGCGTTCAACATCTGCGTGGTGCCGGACATGGTCGGTGGCCGTTTGGGCAGCCACGACCGCGATCTGTTGGGTCTGGCCCATCAGCTTGCCGGCAAGGACGGCGCCGTGTTGGCCGTGGTCTTCGGTGAACACAAGGAAAGTACGTTTGCCAACGCAGGTGTCGATCGCCTGCTGGTGCTTGATGGCGAAGCATTCAATGGTTATGCACCGGAGCAGCGGGTCCAGGGCCTGCGAGCTGTGGATAACCAGTTCAATCCGCGCCACTGGCTACTGCCGGACAGCCGCAGCGGTGGCGGCGAATTGGGTCGGCGTTTTGCCGCGGCGCTGGGCGAACGTCCGGCCACGCGTGTCTGGCAGGTCAAGGATGAGCAATGCATCGGCCGCGCCGGCGCCGGTCTGCAAGACTTGGCCCGGCCGTTAGCGCGTTTGATTCTGGCCGCCGTTGAATGCGCCGAACCGGTCAGCGAAACCCGTCACGAAGCGTTGCCGGTTGAGTTATCCACAACCGTCGCCCGCAGTCTCTCGCGCATCGAGGATCTGGGGGCGGTGGCGGTGGACCCGGCGGCGATTCCCATGGCCGAAGCCGAATTCATTTTCTCCGGCGGCAACGGGGTTAAGGATTGGGATTTGTTCCACCAGACCGCCGCGGCGCTCGGTGCCACCGAAGGTGCTTCGCGGGTGGCGGTGGACGATGGTTTCATGGCCCGCGACCGCCAGGTGGGTGCGTCAGGTACCTGGGTCACAGCGCGGGTGTACGTGGCGGTGGGTATTTCCGGGGCGATCCAGCACCTGCAAGGCATCGGTGCCTGCGACAAGGTGGTGG
>NZ_RCOB01000116.1:0-3065 GCF_004307665.1 Pseudomonas sp. Sample_16 | reverse complement strand
AAGCGGAGTACCACAGATGGCGTTCTTCACCGCAGCCAGCAAAGCCGACTTCCAGCACCAACTGCAAGCGGCACTGGCGCAGCACATCAGTGAACAGGCACTGCCACAAGTGGCGCTGTTCGCTGAACAATTCTTCGGCATCATTTCCCTGGACGAGCTGACCCAGCGTCGTTTGTCCGACCTCGCTGGCTGTACCCTTTCCGCGTGGCGCCTGCTTGAGCGCTTCGATCATGCGCAACCGCAAGTGCGCGTCTACAACCCTGATTACGAACGCCACGGCTGGCAGTCGACCCACACCGCGGTCGAAGTGCTGCATCACGATCTGCCATTCCTGGTGGACTCGGTGCGCACCGAGCTGAACCGTCGCGGCTACAGCATTCACACCCTGCAGACCACCGTGCTCAGCGTGCGTCGCGGCAGCAAGGGTGAACTGCTGGAAATCCTGCCAAAAGGCACCCAGGGCGACGACGTGCTGCAAGAGTCGTTGATGTACCTGGAAATCGACCGTTGCGCCAACACCGCCGAATTGAACGTGCTGAGCAAAGAGCTGGAGCAAGTGCTCGGTGAAGTGCGCGTCGCGGTGGCTGACTTCGAGCCGATGAAAGCCAAGGTCCAGGAAATACTGACCAACCTGGACAGCAGCCAGTTTGTCGTCGATGCCGACGAAAAAGCCGAAATCAAAAGCTTCCTCGAATGGCTGGTGGGCAACCACTTCACCTTCCTCGGCTATGAAGAATTCGTTGTCCGCGATGAGGCCGATGGCGGTCACATCGTCTACGACCAGAACTCTTTCCTGGGCTTGACCAAACTGCTGCGCGCTGGCCTGACCTACGATGACCTGCGCATCGAAGACTACGCCGTGAACTACCTGCGCGAGCCGACCCTGCTGTCGTTCGCCAAGGCTGCGCACCCAAGCCGTGTACACCGTCCGGCTTACCCCGACTATGTGTCGATCCGTGAGATCGACGCCGATGGCAACGTCATCAAGGAATGCCGTTTCATGGGCCTGTACACCTCCTCGGTGTATGGCGAGAGCGTGCGGGTCATCCCGTTCATCCGCCGCAAGGTCGAAGAAATCGAGCGCCGCTCCGGCTTCCAGTCCAAGGCTCACCTGGGCAAGGAACTGGCGCAGGTCCTCGAAGTGCTGCCGCGTGACGACCTGTTCCAGACCCCGGTCGACGAACTGTTCACCACCGTGATGTCGATCGTGCAGATCCAGGAACGCAACAAGATCCGCGTGTTCCTGCGCAAAGACCCGTACGGCCGTTTCTGCTACTGCCTGGCCTATGTGCCGCGTGACATCTATTCCACCGAAGTGCGCCAGAAGATCCAGCAAGTGCTGATGGATCGCCTGAAAGCCTCGGACTGCGAATTCTGGACCTTCTTCTCCGAATCCGTGCTGGCCCGCGTACAACTGATCCTGCGTGTCGATCCGAAAAACCGTATCGACATCGACCCGCAGCAGCTGGAAAACGAAGTGATCCAGGCCTGCCGCAGCTGGCAGGACGACTATTCGGCCCTGACTGTCGAAACCTTCGGCGAAGCCCATGGCACCAACGTGCTGGCCGACTTCCCGAAAGGCTTCCCGGCCGGTTACCGCGAGCGTTTCGCTGCGCATTCGGCCGTGGTCGACATGCAGCACCTGCTGAACCTCAGCGAAAAAAATCCGCTGGTGATGAGCTTCTATCAGCCGCTGGGCCAGGTGTCCGGTCAGCGTGAGCTGCATTGCAAGCTGTACCACGCCGATACCCCGCTGGCACTGTCCGACGTGTTGCCGATCCTGGAAAACCTCGGCCTGCGCGTACTGGGTGAATTCCCGTACCGCCTGCGTCACACCAATGGCCGCGAGTTCTGGATTCATGATTTCGCCTTCACCGCGGCTGAAGGCCTGGACCTGGACATCCAGCAACTCAACGACACCCTGCAGGACGCGTTCGTCCACATCGTGCGTGGCGATGCCGAGAACGATGCGTTCAACCGCCTGGTGCTGACCGCCGGCCTGCCATGGCGCGACGTGGCGCTGCTGCGTGCCTACGCTCGCTACCTGAAGCAGATCCGTCTGGGCTTCGACCTGGGTTACATCGCCAGCACCCTGAACAACCACACCGACATCGCTCGCGAGCTGACCCGGTTGTTCAAGACCCGTTTCTACCTGGCGCGCAAGTTGAGCGGCGATGACCTGGACGACAAGCAACAACGTCTGGAACACGCGATCCTGGCGGCACTGGACGACGTCCAGGTGTTGAACGAAGACCGCATCCTGCGTCGCTACCTTGACCTGATCAAGGCGACCCTGCGGACCAACTTCTACCAGACCGACGCCAACGGCCAGAACAAGTCGTACTTCAGCTTCAAGTTCAACCCGCACCTGATCCCTGAACTGCCCAAGCCAGTGCCGAAGTTTGAAATCTTCGTCTACTCGCCACGCGTCGAAGGCGTACACCTGCGCTTCGGCAACGTTGCCCGCGGCGGTCTGCGCTGGTCCGACCGGGAAGAAGACTTCCGGACCGAAGTCCTCGGCCTGGTAAAAGCCCAACAAGTGAAGAACTCGGTCATCGTGCCGGTGGGGGCGAAGGGCGGCTTCCTGCCGCGTCGCCTGCCACTGGGCGGCAGCCGTGACGAGATCGCCGCCGAAGGTATCGCGTGCTACCGCATCTTCATTTCCGGTCTGTTGGACATCACCGACAACCTCAAGGACGGCGCGCTGGTGCCACCGGCCAACGTCGTGCGTCATGACGACGATGACCCGTACCTGGTGGTGGCGGCGGACAAGGGCACTGCAACCTTCTCCGACATCGCCAACGGCATCGCCATCGACTACGGCTTCTGGCTGGGTGACGCGTTTGCGTCCGGTGGTTCGGCCGGTTACGACCACAAGAAAATGGGCATCACCGCCAAGGGCGCGTGGGTCGGCGTGCAGCGCCACTTCCGCGAACGCGGCATCAATGTCCAGGAAGACAGCATCACCGTAGTTGGCGTCGGCGACATGGCCGGCGACGTGTTCGGTAACGGCCTGTTGATGTCCGACAAGCTGCAACTGGTCGCTGCGTTCAACCACATGCACA
>NZ_RCOB01000049.1:0-3086 GCF_004307665.1 Pseudomonas sp. Sample_16 | reverse complement strand
CGTTCCCACGCTCTGCGTGGGAACGCCTCCAGGGACGCTCCGCGTTCCAGCTTCAACACCTGCGCGACGCCGAACACCGTCGTGACGCGGAGCGTCACAGGCCGCATTCCCAGGCGGAGCGTGGGAACGCCTCCAGGAACGCTCCGCGTTCCAACTTCAACACCTGGGTGACGCCCGATACCGTCGTGACGCGGAGCGTCACAGGCTGCATTCCCACGCGGAGCGTGGGAACGATCAGTTTCGCGGCTGTTAGAACTCGATGCGCACGTCGCCCTTCGGCACGCTGCAGCACGACAGGATGAACCCATCGGCTTCGTCTTCTTCGGTGATCCCTCCGTTGTGCTCCATCTCCACCTCGCCACCGAGCTTCATCACCTTGCAGGTGCCGCAGATGCCCATGCCACAGGCTTTCGGGATCATCAGCCCGACTTTCGCTGCAGCGGCGTGCACGGTTTCGCCGGGGGCCACGCGAATGCTCTTGCCTGAAGTGATGAACTCCACCTGATGCAAGTCCGCGGCATCGATTTCGGGCGCATCGGCCGCTTGTTCGGCTTGCTCGACCGCATCGGCACGGGCTTCCGGTGGCGTGGCGCCGAAGGATTCCTCGTGATAACGCTTCATGTCGTAGCCGGCGTTCTCCAGCAGGCGCTTGACCGCGTTCATGTACGGGGTCGGCCCGCAGCAGAACACTTCGCGCTCGAGGAAGTCCGGGACCATCAATTCCAGCATCTTGTGGTTCAGGTAACCGCGATAACCGGCCCAAGGCTCGCCCAGGCCGTGCTTCTCGCAGATCAGGTGCAGGCTGAAGTTGTCGATCCGCGACGCCATGTGCTCCAGCTCGCGGTGGTAGATGATGTCTTTCGGTGAACGGGCACTGTGGATAAAGGTCATGTCGACGTTGGCGTTGGTGTCGTAGAACCAACGCGCCATGGACATGCATGGCGTGATCCCGACGCCGCCGCTGAGGTACAGCACTTTCGGGCTTGGGAAGTCGATGGCGTTGAACAATCCCACCGGCCCGTGCACCGCCAGCTCCTGGCCTTCGTGCAGGGTGTCGTGCAACCAGTTCGAGACCTTGCCGCCCGGCACGCGCTTGATGGTCACCGAGAAGCTGTACGGCACCGACGGCGAGCTGGAAATGGTGTACGAACGCATGATCGGCTGGCCTTCGATCTCCAGCTCCAGGGTAACGAACTGCCCCGGCTTGAAGAAGAACATGATCGGCTGGTCGGCCATGAAACAGAAGGTGCGCACATCCCAGGTTTCCTGGATGACTTTGACGCAACGGACGATGTGTCGACCATTGGCCCAGGTCTGGGTGGTTACCGGGTTCAGGAAGTTGTTGGACATGCTGATCTCCACGGCCGACTGTCGGCCTTCATGTTGGCGATTCTGCGTATAGCGCAGATCAGCCATTTACCTATCTGCGACATTGACATGCTTATCGCGACCAGCCCGCAAGTACCGGGGGTTGCGCGTCGGGAACAGATTGCACCATGTCGCCCATGGATAAGGTTCTGGCCAGCGGCGGCCCCACACTCGCCCCATACCAAGACACATTCTTTACACCTTGCGTAGCAACCGTTAGCAGTACACCTGATTAGCCACTTTCGCCGGCCACACAGAATGGCCTTGAGGATTAAACGATGGACGTCACTACTACCCTGAGCCTGGGCGATCCGCTGGAACCCGCACGCAAGGCCACCGCGCAGATGCTGCAAGAGCGTGAGCGCACGTTCTCGCTGCCGCAGCCGTTTTACTCGGACGAGCGTCTGTTTGATATCGACATGCAGGAAATCTTTCAGAAAGAGTGGTTGATCGCCGGCATGACCTGCGAAATTCCCGCCAAGGGCAACTACCTGACCCTGCAGGTTGGCAAGAATCCGATCATCGTGATCCGCGGCGCCGAAGGTGTAGTGCATGCGTTCCATAACGTCTGCCGTCACCGCGGTTCGCGCCTGTGCACCAGTGAAAAAGGCAAGGTCGCCAAACTGGTCTGCCACTACCACCAGTGGACCTACGAACTCGACGGTCGCCTGCTGTTCGCCGGCACCGAAATGGGCGCCGACTTCGACATGAAGCAATACGGCCTCAAACCGGTGAACGTGAAAACCGCCGGCGGCTACATTTTCATCAGCCTGTCGGAGAACCCGCCGGCCATCGATGACTTCCTGTCGACGCTCAGCCATTACATGGAACCGTACGACATGGAAAACACCAAGGTGGCGATCACCACCACCTTGATGGAAAAGGCCAACTGGAAACTGGTGCTGGAAAACAACCGCGAGTGCTACCACTGCAACGCGTCGCACCCGGAGCTGTTGAAAACCCTGCTGGAATGGGACGACGTTACCGACCCGCGCGCCGACCAGGCATTCAAGGATCACGTTGCCGCTTCCGCCGCAGCCTGGGAAGCCGAAAAGATCCCTTACGCCCACGCCAGTTTCGGCCTGCGCAACCGCATCGTGCGCATGCCGCTGCTCAAGGGCACCGTATCGATGACCCTGGACGGTAAACAGGGCTGCCAAAAACTCATGGGCCGCATCAAGAACCCGGACCTGGGCTCGATGCGCATCCTGCACCTGCCGCACTCCTGGAACCACTGCATGGGCGACCACATCATCGTGTTCACCGTGTGGCCGATCAGTGCCCAGGAAACGATGGTCACCACCAAGTGGATTGTGCACAAGGACGCGGTCGAAGGCGTGGACTACGACGTCGAGCGCATGCGCCAGGTCTGGGACGCCACCAACGACCAGGACCGTCGCCTGGCTGAAGAGAACCAGCGCGGCATCAACTCCACCGCTTACCAGCCAGGCCCTTACTCCAAGACCTATGAGTTTGGTGTGGTGAACTTTGTGGATTGGTACAGCGAGCGCCTGTTGAGCAACCTGGGCGCCGAGCCTGCGCCATACCTCAAAGGCGTTCCTGTCCAAGGCTGACGCCACCGCCCCCTGTAGGGGCGAGCCTGCTCGCGATGGGCGTCAACGATGACGCTGGCAGCCTGACACCCCGCGGGGTTCTCAGGTTAATCGCGAGCAGGCTCGCTCCTTGTATGTTGACCCTGAGTCCAAAGAGAGAGGTTA
>NZ_RCOB01000138.1:0-3151 GCF_004307665.1 Pseudomonas sp. Sample_16 | reverse complement strand
GCTCCGGCATCTCTTTGTAGACGTCTTCGAACATGGTCGCGGCGCTTGGAATCTGGCCACCGGCGAGGGTGCCGTACTGTTCGGCTTCCTTTTGTGCGGCAATCACTTCGGCTTCCAGTTCGGCACTGACGGCGGCGTGTTCCTCTTCGGACCACTGGCCGATCTTGATCAGGTGCTGCTTGAGACGCGCAATCGGATCGCCGAGCGGGAAATGGCTCCAGTCATCGGCAGGGCGGTACTTGGAAGGATCATCGGACGTTGAGTGTGGACCGGCACGGTAGGTGACCCACTCGATCATGGTCGGGCCGAGGTTGCGTCGGGCGCGTTCGGCAGCCCAGGCGGAAGCGGCGTAGACCGCGTAGAAATCGTTGCCATCGACGCGCAGCGAGGCGATGCCGCAACCGACGCCACGGCCGGCGAACGTGGTCGCTTCACCCCCGGCAATTGCCTGGAACGTAGAGATTGCCCACTGGTTGTTGACCACGTTGAGGATCACCGGCGCGCGGTAAACGTGGGCGAAGGTCAGGGCGGTGTGGAAATCCGACTCAGCAGTGGCGCCGTCGCCGATCCACGCCGAAGCGATTTTGGTGTCGCCCTTGATCGCCGAGGCCATGCCCCAGCCTACCGCCTGGACAAACTGGGTCGCCAGGTTGCCGGAGATGGTGAAGAAACCGGATTCTTTGACCGAGTACATGATCGGCAGCTGACGTCCCTTGAGCGGATCGCGCTCGTTGGACAGCAGTTGGCAGATCATGTCGACCAGTGGCACTTCGCGGGCCATCAGGATGCTTTGCTGGCGGTAGGTCGGGAAGCACATGTCGTCGATGTTCAAAGCCAGGGCCTGGGCGCTGCCGATGGCTTCTTCGCCGAGGCTCTGCATGTAGAACGACATCTTCTTCTGACGCTGGGCGACAACCATGCGGTTGTCGTAAATCCGCGTCTTGAGCATGGCGCGCATGCCTTTGCGCAGGATCTCCGTGGGAACGCCTTCGGCCCAAGGCCCCAAGGCATTGCCCTGATCGTCGAGCACGCGAATCAGGCCGCGGGCCAAATCGGCCGTGTCGGCGGGCTCAACGTCGATTGGGGGTTTGCGCACCGTGCCGGCATCGGTCAGATGCAGGTAGGAGAAGTCGGTTTTGCAGCCTGGGCGGCCCGAGGGTTCAGGGACGTGCAGGCGCAGCGGTTCGTACGCTTGGGTCATGGCTTCTACGCTCGATCTTGTGAATTTCTTGTAGTGAGCTGACAGATTTCGTTCGGTAGAAGAAATCTTGTCCTACAACAATCATAGGCCCGGCCAAGAAGAATATTTCTCTCTGTTTCGTTGCGCTTAAGATCATTTGCAGATAAAAAATCTGCATAAACCTAAAAAACAGGTGGTTTTGTCTCATGCGCAAACTTGACCGTACCGATATCGGCATTCTCAACAGCCTTCAAGAGAACGCGCGGATCACCAATGCCGACCTTGCACGCTCGGTCAACCTGTCACCGACACCGTGCTTCAACCGGGTCAAGGCGATGGAAGAGCTGGGTTTGATTCGCGAGCAAGTGACGTTGCTGGATGCTGATCTGCTGGGGCTGCACGTGAACGTGTTCATTCACGTCAGCCTAGAGAAGCAGGTGGAGGAGGCCTTGCAGCATTTCGAAGAGGCGATCTCCGACCGCCCGGAGGTGATGGAGTGCTACTTGATGGCCGGCGACCCGGATTACTTGATCCGGGTGCTGGTGCCGAGCATTCAATCGCTGGAGCGTTTCATGATGGACTTTCTGACCAAAGTGCCGGGGGTGGCGAATATCCGCTCGAGTTTTGCGCTCAAGCAAGTGCGCTACAAGACCGCGCTGCCCCTGCCGGCCAACGGCCTGACGCTCGGCGCGTAAAACCAGCGCAAATCCGTAGGCGCGAAGCTTGCTCGCGATAGCGATCTCAAGGGCGCAATCGCGAGCAAGCTTTGCGCCTACAGATCAGAGTTGGTTGATCGGGATTTTAAGGTACGTCACGCCATTGTCTTCCGCCGGCGGCAAATTCCCCGCCCGCACATTGACCTGGATCGCCGGTAGCAACAGCGTCGGCATGCCCAGCGTGGCATCGCGTCGGGTGCGCATGGCAACGAATGCCGCCTCATCGATGCCGTCACGCACATGGATGTTGCTTTTGCGTTGTTCGCCGACGGTGGTCATGCAATGCGGTTCGCGGCCCTCGGGCGGGTAGTCGTGACAGACATACAGGCGCACGCTGGCGGGGAATGCCAGCAGTTTATGGATCGAAGCGAACATCTGGTTGGCGTTGCCGCCGGGAAAGTCGCAGCGCGCGGTGCCTACGTCGGGCATGAACAGCGTATCGCCAACCAGAATCACATCGTTGCCGATCAGGTATGCCATGTCCGCCGGGGTATGCCCAGGCACATGCAGGGCCTTGGCCTTGAGGTTGCCGATGGAAAACGACTCATCCGCAGCGAACAGGTGATCGAACTGGGAGCCGTCGATGCAGAATTGCGGTTCAAGGTTGAACAGCGCCTTGAACACGTTCTGCACCTTGCAGATCGACTGGCCGATGGCGATCCGGCCACCCAGTTCCCGACGCAGATAGGGCGCGGCGGACAAATGATCGGCGTGGGCGTGGGTTTCCAGTAGCCATTGCACCTGCAGCCGGTGTTCGCGCACGAACGCGATGATCCGGTCTGCCTGCACGGTGGAGGTTCGTCCGGCAGCGGGGTTGTAGTCGAGCACCGGGTCGACGATTGCGCATTGTCCGCCGTCCGCTTCGTAGATCACGTAACTGTAGGTAGAGGAGGCATCGTCGAAAAAAGCTTCAATCAGGGCAGGCATGAGGATTGTTTCTTGGTGAACAAGTCATGAGGTTAGTTTCATTTTCCCTGCGCTGACCAGCCCCCGCGTCATTTCTGTTATCGAAAAATCCGGCTGGGCTCTATCCTGTCACGCTATCGATACCGGGCGTTCCCGGCCTTTGTCATGGATTACGAGCGTTCTATGTTGCTGGCGAGTTTTTTCGGTGTAGTCATGGGTTTGGTGTTGGGTTTGACCGGCGCCGGCGGGGGCATTCTGGCCGTGCCGGCGCTGGTGCTGGGCCTGGGTTGGAGCATGACTACGGCGGCGCCCGTTGCGTTGTTTGCGGTGGGCAGTGCGGCGGCGGTCG